>NZ_JAVKBY010000004.1:0-43081 GCF_040222985.1 Coleofasciculus sp. F4-SAH-05 | reverse complement strand
AGACTTCCCACTGGGTTTGGCACGTCTGCTTTGCTTTTTAGCTCTATGTAACAAACAGGACTTACGCACAACCGCCATTTTTGGTTGGGGCACGGATTTGCGGTGCCCCTACAGGTAGCGCCTGTGCCGTCAAAAAAGCGTAAGTCCTAAGGAACCAAAAGCTAATTTGGCGAAATTACGGGTTTAGATACAGGGGGTAAAAATGAAGGGCTGTAATTAGACAATGGTCTACAAAATTAGACAAGGAAGCAGAAAAACCATCGGTTATGCGCGAGGATCTAGCTCAGACCAATCAGATGTTTTCGAGATAATTACTGTATTTTCTGCCAGATTCTATGAGTCTTGGTCACAGAAAAACAAGCAAACAGTAGAGCCGTTGAAAGATGCCGCAAGTCAGCTTTAAAACCAAACTCAAGCCCAATAACAAGCAGGCAACCTTGTTAGCTAAACACGCAGGCACGGCACGTCATGCTTGGAACTGGGGACTTTCCTTATGTCTTACAGCGTTAGACAATAAAGAAAAACTCCCAACGGCGATTGACCTCCATCAGCGTTTACTCGCAGAGGTGAAATCTGTAAACCCTTAGTACGATGAGGTTTCCCCCTGTAGCCCTCAACAAGCGCTGCGACATCTAGCCACGGCATTACAGCGATGGTTGGTGTCAAAGGTGTCCCAGAAACCCAAATTCAAAAAGAAGGGAAACAAGGACAGCTTCTACTTAGAAGGCGGCATCAAAATTAGTGGAAATCGGATAAACTTACCTCGAATTGGCTGGATAACTTGTCATGAAATACCGCCAAGTGTTACTGTAAAAAATGTCACTATAAGTAAACTGGCTCAGGATTGGTACATCAGTTTCAGCTCAGTCAGTTGTGTTCTGAATACTCCCACCAACAGCAGATGCCATTGCACATTCGCACATTTTCTTGTTCGTGCTGTGGTATGAAAAAAGACCAAGATTTCAACGCCTTGGTCAATCTGGAACACTATACCCCTGCCGTCAGCTCGACGGTGGTAGCTTGTGGAGACTCGCTCGTTACAGCCTGTGGGCAGTGGGAGTCGATGAAGCAGGAAACAGACTTCAATCTAGGTATGTCCAAGATTGTCTAAGTTCTGTAGAGCGGAAGGTGTCGTCACCGCCAGGATGAAGCCGGAACCGTAGGGGCTTGGTAACCAAGCTCGTACTTCCAAGGATGTCTTTGTTAACAAACATTAACTAACATTAACCAAAGGAGAGTCATCATGACAGATGCAGCGAATACGCCCCTAGACAATCAAAATAATCAACCGCAGCTAACCTTAAACACAGCCGCTGCCCGGAATTTGGCAACCACCACCAAAACCAAGCCCCAGATGCAGGGCATTTCGTCACGGTGGTTGTTGAAAATGCTGCCCTGGATACAAGTCGTCGGTGGTGCCTATCGGGTGAACCGTCGGTTTACCTATACCGTTGGCGATGGGCGCGTTACCTTCACCAACGTTGGGGCTGATATCCGCGTGATTCCCCAAGAACTGTGTGAACTGCCGTTGCTGCGGGGGTTCGACGATGACGATGTGTTGACAGCTTTGGCAGACCGATTTGTGCAGCAAGAATTTGCCGCCGGTGATGTGATCATTCAGGCGGGTCAATCGGCAGACCAGGTCATCCTGATTGCCCATGGTAAAGTGAACGTGATTGGATCTGGAAAATATGGTGATGAAGTCGTCTTAGGGGTGCTGGCTGACGGCGACCATTTTGGGGATCAAGCCGTTGTGCAGTCGGAAGATACTTGGGACGTTAGCCTACAAGCCGTTACTCGCTGTATTGTTTTGTCACTACCGGAAGAGGCGTTTCGGCAGTTGGTTAGCCAATCTGAAACCTTGCAGGCTCAGGTTGATCAATACCGCGCTAGCCTGAGCAAACCCCAGAGCGCCGAAGGGGAAGCCTTGATCGATTTATCTGCAGGACATCAGAGTGAAACCCCCTTGCCCGGAACCTTCGTGGATTATGAAGCCGCTCCCCGTGAGTATGAGTTGAGCTTGGCTCAAACGGTGTTGCGGGTCAACTCGCGAGTGTCTGACTTGTACAACGAACCGATGAATCAGACTGAGCAGCAATTGCGGCTGACGATTGAGACATTGCGGGAACAGCAGGAACATGAACTGATTAATAACCGCGACTTTGGGTTGCTGCACAATGCAGACCTGAAACAGCGCATCTTTACCCGTAGTGGTCCACCCACCCCAGATGATCTGGATGAACTAATCTCCATTGTCTGGAAAGAGCCGAGCTTCTTCCTCGCCCACCCCCGCGCGATCGCAGCCTTTGGTCGGGAGTGCAACCGTATGGGACTCTATCCCAACACTGTCCCCATGGGCAACAGCTCAGTACCCGCTTGGCGTGGCATCCCCATCTTTCCCAGCAACAAGATTCCCATCTCCAATACCCGGACTAGCTCCTTCATGTTGATGCGTGTGGGAGAAGCTAACCAAGGTGTCATCGGTCTCCACAAAACCGGTATCCCCGACGAATACCAACCCAGTCTGTCTGTCCGGTTCATGGGCATCAACGAAAAGGCGATCATCTCCTACCTAATCAGTGCCTACTACTCCACCGCCGTCCTCGTCCCCGACGCACTAGGCATCCTTGAAGATGTTGAAATCGGTCGTTAGGAAGAAGGTGAGAACGCTGTCTACCGAGGACTAATTAAGGGGCAAGTCGGGGCGGGTTTATTCATATCTGGGTGCAAAAAGATAGTAGTAAAACCCGCCCTTCAGGAGAGCAGGGGATGTAGGGAATGTAGGGGCGGGTTTTACAGATAACTTATGGCAACAACTGATAACTTGACTAAACCCGCCCTTTTCCGGTGGCGATCGCTATCAGCCGAGGGAGCAGGAACCCCATCGCTGAAAATTAGAAGGGGCAAGGGTTGTGGCTTAAGTTGACACCCCTGGTGGGCAGTGCCCACCCTACTACTAATTAAGGAGCAAGTCGGGGCGGGTTTATTCATATCTGGGTGCAACCCGCCAATGATAGTAGTAAAACCCGCCCCTACATTCAACCCGCCCTTCTTTGGTCTTAGGTCTTTTTGTGAGTTACGAGCAGTATGGAGTATTAAGTTGTAAGCAACCCCGGTCTAAAGCTTGCCCTCGAGCGAAGCGAAGGGACACGGAGCTTTAGCCAAGTAAGTTAAAGCTGTGCTTACCAGCCTAAGTGCTAAGCGCACTACGTTATCGGCAAGTGTTAAAGACCTACCAGTAGATGCGATAGCCAGTCTACTGCTCTAGAACCAAAAAGTTAAACAGTTTTAAGGTCACTGAAACAGTGCTTTTTGGATAGTTACCGACTGATAACATTGGCGAGGCTAACTTTACCCCAGAAATGGGAGACAATTGGAGGGGCAACCATACCCCTCCACCCCCTAAAAAAGTATGCGGTTAAAACCGCTACCGCGTGTTCCTCCCTGGTCTTTAGACACAGGGTTTCCCACAGCGAAGGAGTTTTTATGACAGATGCCGCCAATTTGCAGGTTGAGAGTGAACAGCCGCAGATGAGTTTGAATACAGCCGCCGCCCGGAATTTGGCAACCACGACCAAAACCGTGCCGCAGATGCAAGGCATCACCCCACGGTGGCTGTTAAAGATGTTGCCCTGGGTGCAGATCAAGGGGGGTACTTATCGGGTGAACCGTCGGTTGCGCTATACCGTCGGGGATGGACGAGTCAGCTTTACTAATACGGGAACCGAAGTGCGGGTGATTCCCGAATCCCTATGTGAGCTACCCTTACTGCGCGGGTTTGACGATGTTGAGGTGTTAAATGCCTTAGCTGACGGATTTGTGCAACAAGAGTTTGCCGCAGGTGACGTGATTGTTCAGGCGGGTCAACCTGCCGATCGCGTGTTACTCATTGCTCACGGTAAAGTCAACAAGATGATACCGGGAAAATATGAGGAAGAGGCTTTACGAGATATACTCGCCGACGGTGACTATTTTGGGGGTCAAGCTCTGGTTGAGTCCCAGGACAGTTGGCATGTCACCCTACGGGCAGTAACGAGCTGTACAGTATTATCCCTGCCGATTCAGGCATTTCGAGAGTTACTCAACCAGTCCGAGGCGCTCCAAGCTCAGGTCGATCAATTTAGAGACAGGTTGAGACAGCCCCAGGACAAGCACGGTCAAGCCGCGATCGCTATGTCAGCGGGACATCCGGTGGAAACCCTGCTACCAGGGACGTTTGTGGATTACGACTTAACACCGCGCGAGTATGAGTTGAGTGTGGCTCAAACCATTTTGCGGGTCAACACGCGAGTGGCTGATCTGTACAATGAACCCATAAATCAGGTTGAGCAACAGTTACGGCTGACGATTGAGGCGTTGCGGGAACGGCAGGAATACGAAGTGATTAATAACCGCGAATTCGGGTTATTGCACAATGCGGATCTCAAGGAGCGCATTTTTACCCGCACCGGTCCACCTGCCCCAAATGACATGGATGAACTCCTCTCTCTGCGGAAGAAGACGAAGTTCTTCCTGGCTCACCCCCGCACCATTGCTGCCTTTGGTCGGGAATGTAACCACCGTGGCATTTATCCCCAGAGTGTTGAGGTAAACGGGCAGATGATCTTCGGTTGGCGCAGCGTTCCCATCTTTCCCTGCAACAAGATTCCGATTACGAAAGCTGGTACTAGCTCTATCCTGGCACTCCGCATCGGTGAGGAGAATGACGGGGTGGTTGGGTTACACCAAACGGGTATCCCCGATGAATACCAACCCAGCTTGTCTGTCCGGTTCATGGGTATCAACGAAAAGGCGATTATGTCTTATCTAATCAGCGCCTACTATTCCGCAGCCGTTCTCGTCCCTGACGCGCTGGGCATCCTTGAAGAGGTGGAAATCGGGCGCTGAGGGAAGGCATTGATGATCATAAAACTATGCCTGCCTTAGTCTAGGGTCTGCTGCAGGGAGCAATGTAGAGACGTGCCATGGCACGTCTGGGAGTCGCCCTTTCCTGAGCAAGGGCGGGTTTAGTCGCATTTGGGTGCAACCGAAAAGATAGTAGTAAAACCCGCCCCTACAATTGATTTATACAAGTGGTTTTTAACACGACAAATTTTTCCATCTGAAATACTGAACAATCCTCAATTACCCCAGCTAATGCTGGAGTGATTCCCTGAGTTAGCCTCTTTTGCGCCTCTAACGTGACAGGTTGATAGTCTCGCAGCCAATCATGATTGGCTAGATACTCTGGCGTGAAGGCAGTATTCTCTAATAGCCAAAAATCTACTCCATAAAGTTGGATAAACTGTTTCACTTCCTCTAAATCAGCACTGTACTGGGCTTTAATTAAGTCAATTGTGCGTTGGCGAAATTGACGATAATACCCCCAATGATAAGGAATCGCATATTCCCGCCCGACTAAAATAGATCGTTGGGCAAAGGTGGGTAGATTATCTGCCTCTTCTGATACCGAGGCAATTAAACTATCTTTCGGTTGTTGCTGAAAGAATTGATACAAAGCAGGAAAATTACCGTCTTTGTATTTGGTTAACGGAAAGGGTTTCACTAAGTAGGGATAGAAAAGTAATGCTACTGTGATGAAGCTAATGGTTAGGTAGTGGTAAATTTTGAGTTTTGAGTAGGGGCGGGTTTCTCCATTATCGTTTCTTTTCGCCCTGCTGTCACTAAACCTACCCTGACAAAGGATGAGAGTTTTAAGTTTTGCCGGATGGCAATCTGTTCTCAAAATAGCATCCAGCGTGATTGTTAAAACCATCCCGGCTGATACGGATAAAAGAATACGAAAGCTATGTTCTGTATAACGACTGGGAAGATGCAGGTTAAATAGTAGCAGATGGGCAGTGATGAATATTAATAGAGAGGCACAAAAAACTTGAGCTAATACTCGGATCTGAGGGGAAATAGATTTAACTAGGGGAAATGAGTTGGGATATCGGCATAGAATGGGTAATAGTATGCCTAAGGCTAAAGTTGCAGGTCTAACGAAGCCTACGTCTAATAAGCCACTGCGGGGACTGAGAAAAAAGAAATACCAGGGGTTATTACTGAAAAAATAACTGCGCCCATTTCCCCAAAATTCTGGTAATTGTTTGGCTTGAGTGGCGGTGATGACTGGATCGAATTTTCCGGGAATGAGGGCGTAGGCGGAAATGGCGATTAGGGCTATGATTAGACCGATTGTGGATAGGGAATGGGGGTGTAGATTGACGGTTTTTTGGAAACGCAGAGGGGCGCAGAGGTAAGCGCGGAGGGGCGCAGAGGTTCGTATAAGTGAGTTTTTTTTGGTGAGGAGTTGCAGGGTGAATAGGGCGGCACAAATTAATAGGTATTGGGGATAGAATAGAGATAATAGGATGATTGTGGTTAGGCAAGGTAGTAGAGATTGGCGTAGTAAGTAGTATAAGAAGGCGATGAATAGGGGGTAAACAAAGGCTCTGGGGGTGGCTGAGATTAGATCATCTTTCATCCAAAGACTTTGATTGAGTAGTACTGTGGTGATAAAGCCAGCCGCAGGTACGGGTAGGAGTTGTAGGGATATGCAAAAACAGTACCCTGTCGCGATCGCGCCGAGAATTGGCGGTAAGAGTTTGTTGAAGAGAAAGGGATGGATGCCTACAGCGGCGGCGATGCGGTAAATCGTACTGTATCCCACAGGGGCAACGGATTGGAAATAATCGGCAATTAAGTCATGGGGAAATAATCCGCCATCAATGAACCGTTGCATCCAAAAAATATGCTGACGGGCATCATCTTGAACGATATAGGGATGACTAAATGCTTCTCGCAGTGCTAACCCACTGTAAATTGCGGTGATGATTAAGCTTAAACTGAACCAAAATAAAATATGAAAGGTTAATCCTATTTCTCTGGGTTGGGTTAAAGCGTTTTGCAGTTTATAACGGTTACCAATTTTAGTCGCAGTGTCATTCAAATTCCGAACCTTCGTCAGCAGAAGTATCAGTACCCGACTTGCGTTCCTGAAGCTGTAACAGAATTTCTGCATGAATTTCGCGAGTGATGGGATAGAAGTATGCCAAAATTAATCCACAAAGTAAGAACACGGTAGGCAATGGACCAACAACTAACCGAATCGCCAGCAGCGCTGAAGCCGGTTGTTCGGGTATCGGTTGACCCGGTTCACTAGTCAAAAACCCCGCCAAATCCAGCGCTTGTCCCACGAGAAACAACCCCAAGGCTAATCCTATCTTTTGCAGGAGTACCATAAACGAATAGAAAATTCCCTCGCGCCGTTGACCCGTATTCAGTTCATCCAATTCAATCACATCGGGTAACATTGACCAAGGGATGAGATAGGCAATAGCAATACCAAACCCTGCCATGACAAAGAGGAGATACATTAAACCAACCTGATCCCGTGGTAAAAAGAATAGTCCGCCTTGACCGACAATCCAGACACTCATTCCCATAAAATAAACTGCCCGTTTACCGACGCGCTGACTGACCCAATTCCAGACAAACAGCATCAATAATGCTACAGATTGAACCACTAAGGCGGCGGTAAAATAGGACTCTTGACCCATCCAGTTAACCAAATAATAGGGAATAATCGCCGCTGTTAACTGAAAGGCTAACCAAGAAAACAGATAAATCCCAATTACATAGAGAAAAGGGCGATTGCTAAAGGCAATTTTTAGCTGTTCTAAAAAAGGGATTTCCGTTTCATTACTCTCCTCCACCGTTTCATGTGAACGCCGTTCCCCCGCCGCCGTTGGATCTGTGGTTCCCCACACGCACCAATAGGCGGGTAGAACAGATAGAACTGTACAGATGAGTCCCAAGACTAGATATTTTTCTTGATCATTAGGAATAACTCGGAAGATAAATTGACCCAGGGCTAGGGATAGAATACTCCCGCCAATGGAGAAGGCAAAGCGAAAACTATTCAAGCTGGTACGTTCGTTGTAATCTTGAGTCAGTTCTGGCGTCAATGCGGTATAGGGCAAATTGACGCCTGTAAACGCCATATTGAATAAAATACTGACAATCACGTAATACCAAAACAACGCCGACTGATTGATAGGGGGTACAACCCATTGCAGGAAAAAGAACACGCCAAAGGGAATACCGGATAGGATCATCCAGGTATGGCGTCGCCCCCAACGGAACCGAGTGCGATCGCTTAATACTCCAACAATGGGATCATTAATCGCATCCCAGATTTTGCCGATTAACAGCACCGTACTGGCTAACCCTGGACTTAATCCAGCTACATTGGTGAGGAAAATTAGAAAGGAGAACGCCAACAGGGTAGCTGTAATCCCCGCCCCCATATCACCCGCCCCGTAAGCCATTTTCGTGGCAAGATTAAGTTTTTCCGGTTGGGCTGGTTTTGGTGGAACTGAAGACTCTGATGGAGCGGGATGACTCATTGCCGTTTTTTCTTGCTTAAACAGGTAAATTTAACACAACTTATTCAGTTTGACGAATCATGTCAGGAAAATGTTGCCATTTGTTATTGATTCACGCCTCACGGCTTCCTATTTATTCACTATTCATAATAGTTGTTTGATAGCTTGCTTGAGTCTTGTATTACTACTTTTCAGAACGGTAATATTTAAACGATTAGCCGATTCAGCCTGAAGCAAAGCATTCATCGCGTTGTAATACAAATCTGTATCGTAAGCCATCAAAATTAAATCAACTCCAGCGTTAATGGCTTTTACCGTAGCCGCCTCTAACCCATCTCGACTGCCATAAACCGCATGCATACTAAAATCATCTGTAATCAGAATGCCATTATGCTGCCATTTGTCTCTAATAATGTCTGTAACAACTTGTTGAGAAAACGATACAGGATGGTCAGGATCAACGGCAAGTAATTGAGCGTGTCCCAACATCGTAAAGGCGTTTGTTTTACTCATAACTTCCCGGAACGGCATCCAGTCTGCTTGGGTTAATTCCGCTACCGACGTTTTCAATTGAGCATCCTCAAGATGGGTATCCGTATCCACTCGTCCCAATCCAGGGAAATGTTTAATGGTACAGATTACGCCATAGTCAGCTAAGGTTTGGCAATACCATAATGCTACTTTAGCGACAATATCTTTATCGGCGGATATGGCTCTCAGATAAATTTTAGAATACTTATCTTCAGAACTGATAATCCCATAATTTAAATCCACGACTGGGGCAAAGTTTAAATTAATACCAATCTCCGACAACTCTTTGCCCTGAATACTAGCATAGCGGATAACGTCTTCTTTGGCGCTATCGATATCTTTTTCATCTTTAATAATTGATGATAAGGGGGGTAATTGAGTTAAAGGCGGAGATAATCGCGAGACAATACCGCCTTCTTGATCCGTGGCTATCCACAAGGGTGATAACCCCTGATTGGCGCGAATGGCTTGTAACGATTGGATTTCTCTATTAATGTCGTCTGGGGTTTTATTCTGGATATTTCGTCTAGTGATAAAGACACCCGCGATCGCGCCTTTTTCAACCAGAGTTTTTACCTCCTCAAGATTACGATAACCCACGATAAAATGCTGACCCAGAGTTTCCAGTTGGCTTGCTTCTCGATTGAGAATCGCTTGTTTAGTCAACTGGAATTTAACTTCCGTCGTCACCGCCAAAGAAAAACTGAATGACGCGATCGCTAAAATCAAAACGCTGAGAATAACGTGTCTTTGGCTTGAATTTCTCGTCCAGCCTGAAATTTCCGAAACGATTAATCCTAAACTGAGGATAAACACCAAACCAAATGCCCAATCCCTTAAACTTGCCAGCCATGGCGTTCTAAAATAAACTGCGGGAAACACTAAACTGACAGCAAAACCCAGTTTTACGATTTTTATCAAAAGTTTAATAAACACAATTATTCCTCATAGTTAAAGGAACAGAACATAGTAAAGTAAGTAGTCGGACTTTCATTAAAGTTAACGGTTGAGATTAGGCAACAGGCAACAGTAAGAGTTTGAACCTTCTTAAGGTTTCTTAGTATAGGGTACAGAATTTATGTCCAGGTACTTATATCGTTTCCAGTTATTTCTCAAATCCTATAAAAGGTTAAATTTTTTCCTAAAACTCCCTCTGCGAACCTCTGCGCTAACCTCTGCGTCCCTCTGCGTTAAAAACGGACTTAATCTGAATGGAACTTATAGTAGGCGATGGGAATATTTTTAGCACTAAAGCGCAACGACAAACCTCTATCATACGTCATACTTACCCGGAGACTCGGCAGCTTTCGGCGACTGAGAAGGTTTCACTTCGTAAGGTTGAGAGGGTAAAATTTCCAACTGTCGATGCTTCGGCTTTTCCACTTCCTTAGGTTTAGGTTTGGGTTTAGCTTTGCCTTTTCCACTGGAACCGCGTCGCCGTTGAGAAGTACCTTCTTCACTGGTATTTTCCGCAACGACTTCATACAATATTGCCAACTTATTCTGATCCGTTCCCTTGCGTAACACTCGCCCTAATCGCTGCACATATTCCCGTTCTGAACCTGTTCCCGATAAAATAATCGCCACTCGTGCATCAGGAACATCAACGCCTTCATTTAAAACATGGGAGGCGACCAAAATTTTATAGTCTCCCTCGCGAAATCGTTGGAGAATCTCGTGACGTTCTTTGACAGGAGTGTGGTGGGTAATCGCAGGAATCAGCAATTCTTGGGAAATCCGATAAACTGTGGCATTATCATTTGTGAATACCAAGATCCGTTCCGGATAATGTTTCGCGACTAAATCGGCTAATACTCGTAATTTCCCTTCCGTTCCTAAAGCAATTTCCTTAGATTCCCGATGCGCTAACATAGCGCGACGCCCTTGTTGAGAACCCGCACTAGCTTGCACAAACCGTTGCCATCCGTCTAAACTGCTTAAGTAAATATTTGACTCTCTTAAAAAATCATTCCGCAGTTTCAGACAAGCATCGTAGCGATCGCGCTCTTGGTGTGATAGTTTAACTTTAATCTGCACCACCTTATGTTCTGCCAAGGCTAACCCAGCCAAGTCATCGGGGCTTTTGCGATAGACCTGTTGACCGATTAAGCCATCTAGGTCATTATGACGCCCATCAGTACGTTCCGGGGTAGCCGTAAGTCCGAGTCGGTAGGGTGCGATCGCGTATTCAGCAATTGCCCGATAAAAGTCGGTGGGTAGGTGGTGACATTCGTCAAAAATTAACAACCCGTATTGATTTCCCAGGTATTCGGCGTGGATTGTGGCGCTATCGTAAGTGGAGATCAAGATTGGTGTGCGATCGCGCGAACCTCCCCCTAATAATCCTACCTCTACATCCGGAAACGCGGCTTCTAACTGGGCGTACCATTGATGCATTAAATCCAAGGTGGGTACAACAATTAACGTACTGCGAGGCGTCGATTGCATCGCCAGTTGAGCCAGATAGGTTTTTCCGGCGGCGGTAGGTAATACCACCACCCCGCGACGCCCTGCTAATTTCCAGGCTAATAAGGCTTCCTGTTGATGAGGATAAGGTTCCATCTCAAAGCTAGAAACCAACTCCAAAGGAATAAATTCCTTCGCATCATCAATAAAATCAACCTCAGAGGCTTGCAGCACTTCCACCAGGGGACGATAGTGCATCCCTGGAATCCGAAACTTTTCCACCCGATCATCCCATGTCGCATAATCCACCCACGCCTTACCCCGTGGGGGTGGATGGAGGAGTAGAGTTCCCCGGTCAAAGGTTAATTTTGGGGTACGCGCCATTCGTTTATTATGTAGTAATCCCCTTCGTCATTGTGTCATTGTATAGTGCCAGAGTCGAGGACGCGATCGCACGGCTATCTGCATACTGTTCCAGGCATAGCCAGCTACATCTTTAAGCATCGTGATTCTCTCTATCCATAATGGAATGGGCAAAAGAGCGACACTGGGGGTTAAAATGATTGAGGTTGTGCGATCGCGTCAAGTAAACTTTCTCTATGCATGCCCTTTCAGTTCCAACGTGGCTCATTCACGTCTCTAGCGTTATCGAATGGATTGCCGCTATCTGGTTAATCTGGAGTTATGGTGACATTACAGGCAATCGTTACTGGTGGGCATTATCTTGTGCCATGTTTCCTGCCTTAGTCGGTGCGATGTGTGCTTGTACCTGGCACTTTTTTGACAATCCTGAATCCTTGGATTGGTTAGTTACCCTGCAAGCCTCGATGACGGTATTAGGAAATATTACCCTTTGTGCCGCCGCTTGGTGGATTTGGCGCTGTTCGCGAAAAGCTGATCAGAGTGATAGCCGCGAATCGGAAAAATCTAAAACGCCCGCTGATGTTGTTTAGCCAAAATACTCATTCAGAGGAGTAATGAACAAGGGCGCACGTCTATGCGCCCCTACGTTAATCGATAATGTGATGATTTCCAAAGATACTTTATTTGCGGTTTCCTTATTCCCTTACCTGGGTTTTTTGTGGTTTCTAACTCGTTCCGGACAAACCCCAAGGTTAGCACTGATTGGATTTTATGCGCTGTTGGTGTTTGTGGGAGTGACGATTCCGGCGGGAATTTATGCCAAGGTTGCCTTTGGGGAACAATTAGCCAATGTTGATTGGTTGCATGGGAGTGCTGAGTTTTTTTTAACCCTATCTAATATTTTGGTCGTTTTAGGTTTTCGCCAAGCGATTATTCAACACAAGCGTTCCTCGTCTTAACCTAATTGTTCCCCACACCCTACACCCTACACCCTACACCCTACACCCTACACCCTACACCCTACACCCTACACCCTACACCCCAAACCCTACACCCTACACCCCACACCCCAAACCCTACACCCTACACCCTACACCCCACACCCTACACCCCACACCCCACACCCCAAACCCCACACCCTACACCCCACACCCTACACCCCACACCCTACACCCTACACCCTACACCCCACACCCCACACCCTACAACGCTTGTCGGGGATAGCGCTGCATTAATGATCTCACCTCTCCAGCATGATATGAACTGCGGGTGAGGGGGGAGGAGACAACTTGTAAAAAGCCGATAGATTCGCCAAACTCTCGCCAAGTATCAAACTGTTCTGGGGTGATAAACTCAGTCACACCTAAATGCTTTTGACTCGGTTGAAGATATTGCCCAATGGTGAGAATATCACAATTGACGGCTCGCATATCCTGCATAACTTGGCGCACTTCGGCATCTGTTTCACCTAATCCCACCATGATGCCAGATTTGGTGTAAATCCAGGGGGCGAGTTCATGGGTACGTTGGAGAAGTTCCAGCGATCGCGGATAATCTCCTTGAGGGCGTACTCGTCGATAGAGTCGGGGGATGGTTTCGGTATTATGGTTGAGGACTTCGGGTTTAGCTTGGAGAATGGTGGCTAGGGCATCCCAATTGCCACACAAATCAGGAATTAATACTTCGATGGTGGTTTGAGGCGAGATAGCGCGAATCGCTTCAATGCAGTGGACAAATTGAGAAGCACCCCCATCAGGTAAATCATCCCGATTAACCGAAGTAATCACCACATGCTGAAGTTTCAGTCGCCCTACTGCTTCCGCTAATCGGGTAGGTTCTGTAGGATCAAGGGGTTTGGGTTTCTTCTCGAAATCAATATCACAATAAGGACAAGCACGGGTACAGGCAGGTCCCATAATTAAAAAGGTAGCAGTGCCAGCATTGAAGCACTCACCGATATTGGGACAAGAGGCTTCCTCACAGACAGTATTCAGTGCCAAATCCCGTAAAATATCCTTAACGTTGCCTACACGCTGCCATTGCGGTGCTTTGACTCTTAACCATTCAGGTTTAACGACCACTCCTGAACATGCTCCCACGAAAGTACCAGTGTTAATCCTAACAAGTCTGTGGTAGTATGGATGAGATATTACGGGATGTAGCGCAGCTTGGTAGCGCACCTCGTTCGGGACGAGGGGGTCGCAGGTTCAAATCCTGTCATCCCGATTTTGAGATAATTAAGTGATGGGTGGCGTCGATTTAAGCTTTTAGCTAGAAATATTCAGCAGACCCTAAATATCTTGGGGATATTCCTTCCATAATGAAGTGGTGTGATGTAGACTCTGGTGATTGCCATTTCCCAAAATCAGGTGGTCCACTAAAGGTGTTTCGATTAGCAGCGCCCCCTGCAAAAGCTGTTTGGTCAAGAAAATGTCTTTCTCAGAAGGTTCAACACTACCCGTTGGATGACTATGCCCGATAATAAACCGTGTCGCCCCATGGCGCAAGACGGCTTGTAAAATCTCGCGAGGACAGGCTAATGTTTCCGTTGCTGTACCAACTGAGATGAGTTTAATCCCCAATAAGTGATTTTTCACATCCAACAGCAACACAGCAAAACGTTCCTGAGTTTGCCACATTAACTCATGACTGAAAGCCGCCGCCGCCGCCATGGGACTATCAATTATAGTGCCTTCTGTGGGGCGAGACTGAAAGGTGCGTTTTCCCAGTTCAATGGCGGCTAGCATCGTGGCGGCTTTGGCTGGTCCGACGCCATGGATACGCATTAACTCTTGAGGGGAGATATCTCGCAATACCGCCATAGGATCACGCTCATCTTGACTTAATTGCTGCAAAATATATTGTCCTAAACCGACTGCCGAAAGTTTACCTTTCCCCTGACCTGTGGCAAGTAAAATAGCAATCAGTTCCGCTGTCGCCAAATTTTTGGCACCGATCGCCATTAATCGTTCGCGTGGACGTTCGCTAGCAGGAATATCGGCAATTCTAAGGCTATAGGTCATAACGCTACCCTATCACTGCGGGACAAGCCGGTCATTATCAGGTTCGGTTGAATAGTTACACGTTGGTACTACCGAGGGCAAATGACTCCAAGGTAAGAACTAAGCTGGTACGGTAAAAGTCAAGAATCACTGTCTAGAGAGACATGATATCATGGCTGAGATATTATTGCTATAATAATAGAATTTTGGACTCAGATTTGTAAAGTTAGGTGATTGGCGATTGGGGAAGAGGAAATGTAGCGTCTGACCCACTATTAATTGTAGTCTTGTCACCGTTAACTGTGGTGACAGCAAGGGACACCCTAACGGTGATGGAGATGATTCAGGAGTTCTATATCAACATATTGGTTATCTCCAGCATCTCCGGCGAGAACGCTAAAGGGTTGATCGGGTTCTCCGAGATGATTTAACACGAGTACTGCCTGGGTAAAATCTTGGTCTTTTGTATAATTGTTGACTGTAATTAGTGTGGTGATACCTGCTTGTGTAGCCGCAATTAAACCCTGATCAGAATCTTCGATCGCTAAACAGTCTTGGGGTGGAAAATCCATTTGCCGCAGTACATAGTTGTAAATATCGGGGGCGGGTTTTTTGGCGGGGACGATATCACCCGCCGCGATCGCGTCAAACCACGCCGGACTCTCATGCCCTAGGGTATGCTGCAAAAGGGCAGTTACATTAGTAGGGGCGGTAGTGGTGGCGATCGCTAACCGAATTCCTTGCGATCGCGCCCCTTTAATCAATCGTTGCACACCAAGGCGTAGGGGGATAGATCCCGTGGCGATCAGTTGGCGATAATGTTGAGTTTTTGCCCGGTGCAGATTAGCAATGAACTCGTCGAAATTGCCAGGAGGTTGGAAATCGGGGCGATATTGGTTCAAATAATAGCGGATACGTTCTTTCCCACCAGCAACCGCGAGTAATTCACCATAGAGGGAAACAGACCAATTCCAATCATATCCAGCTTCGGCAAAGGCGCGGTTAAATGCTACGCGGTGTCCCTCTTGTTCGGTATTGGCTAATGTCCCATCAACGTCAAAGATTAATGCTCCAAGTTTGGTCATTGGTCTGATGTCTTATGTCTGATGTCAGCAACTATACCGACATAAGATGTAAACACGCAAGCGGCTTTTGGAAACGAGCACAACCTTGTTCTGGGAAAAGAGGCGGAAAAACAACCTAAAATCCCCCGACTTTTCAGGGGGGGATCAGCGTATCCGAGCAAGGGATGACTAAGTCTTCTGCGCTAATCTATCTAGGTATTCTGCGCTGATCTACCTAGGTCTTCTACGTTAACCTACTGGGGTGGCACACCTTATTTGATAGATTAGATTCGGCTTGTAGTAAGGGCTTTAGCCCTATATCCTGTTGCGTTTCCTGTCGTCAACCCAACCTACAATCTATGCCACCATTTTAGCTGTGTCACGCCACTACATAAGTCTTGCACGTCTGCTACCTCCACCGTCTGAATTTGACCGACTTAACACCAATCAGATTTAATAGGGGACAAGCATTAAGGTCAATCAGGCATTTGAGATGATTTTTCGGCAACTGATAGCATTCCTAGTCGCGATCGCTCTATTCGTTCATCCTCTATCTGCTCAAGCGGCTGACTATCCGCCTCCCTTATCCTACAGTCACGCCCAACTCACAGGCAAAGACTTTTCCGGTCAAAATTTACAGACGGCTGAATTTGCTAATGCCAATTTACAGTTAAGTAATTTTGCCTATGCTGACTTGCGAGGTGCTATTTTTAGTGGTTCGGTGATGACTCATGCCAATTTGCACGGTGCGGATTTAAGCTATGGCATGTTAGATCAGGCAGATTTGACGGGTGCAGATTTAAGTGATGTGATTTTAGTCGAAACTCTCTTACTTGGATCAGTATTTGATAATACATTAATCATGGGGGCTGACTTCACTGATGCTCTCTTGGACGGCGCACAACTGAAACACTTATGTCAGCAGGCTTCAGGGATTAATTTTAAAACTGGCGTAACCACAAGCGATTCTCTTGGTTGTTCTTAATGTCTGTGTACGGAGATGGGTGATGAGGGAATTGAGGATTTTTTTCAGGAGATTAAAGGCATTCAATAAGCTGGATGTTTTGTTCATGGTACTCGCTTATTTTCCAGCAAAATACAGGGTTAATTACTGGGTAAACTTGCCATAAATGATGAATAATTTATCGGCTAAACCTGCTCATCCAAATCCGGTTCGATGCCCA
The DNA here is from genome assembly GCF_040222985.1 of Coleofasciculus sp. F4-SAH-05. Taxonomy (NCBI): domain Bacteria; kingdom Bacillati; phylum Cyanobacteriota; class Cyanophyceae; order Coleofasciculales; family Coleofasciculaceae; genus Coleofasciculus; species Coleofasciculus sp. F4-SAH-05. The sequence continues at coordinate 26,162 of NZ_JAVKBY010000004.1, read as the reverse complement.
GCGCTCGCAACTGTTGTGCCAATCGCTCAACTCATTGCCGTTCCCGTTCCTCAGGAGTCAAAACCCAGTCACAATCTGTATCATACCAGCACAACCAGACGCGATCGCTCTCCCGATAAAATCCTTGCCAAAGTCCCAACCTTAACTGAATATCATCCATCCAGATTCGTGGTTCTTCTAACTCTAACTTGACAACCAGTGTTGTGGTAATTTTGCCCATGGATTCGTGGATAGTTGATGACATGATATTTACTTTGGCTCACTATACCTTAACTATCGCTATTTTTTGCTAATCTGGCAAATTCAAAGTAGCTGATAATTGTGAATATTTTTGGTATTTATATACTATTTATAAATTAGGGTGATTATTATTTATAATTACTTATTGATTTTTGTCTATTGACGGGTTCGTAGTAATGGCTTTAGCCTTTGCTTTATTAAAGTTTGCCGAGTTTATATCCAAATTAGATATGCTATAAAAGTTGGAGGACTTTTGTCACCCGATCAGGTGATTTCCTTGGAACCAACAGAGATATGAGTTAAAGTTATCCAACCAAAGGCTTGGTAAACGTCACCTTTTGACAGGCGATAGTGGTTTTGAACAAGTACTGTTTCAGTATAGTTGGGTTTTGTCATGCTCCAGCGCTAAAGACTTGTTTGGCTGTAAAGTTCAATTCTGGGAACGTTGGAGAATTGATGCGGTCATCTCCCCTGAACTGACTAACCTGGTACTCCTCCTCAACAAGTTGATAGATCGAAAAAGTGGGTTGTTTTTGATTCCCAATAAATCGTCTACCACCTAACCCCAAGTAATCAACAATCCAATATTCTGGAATCCCCATTTCTTCATAATCTCTGGCTTTAGTCAGGTAATCATCTCGCCAGTTAGTGCTGACAACTTCTACTGCCAATTTGACTGACTTTCCCTGTGAGATAGTTGATGATTTTTTCCAAAGTGGTTCATCGTGCAAGGCGTTTTTGTCTAAGACGATGACATCGGGCTGATAACCTGATGGAATACTAGGAGGTTTGACGAGGTAGGTTCTGGGAATAAAGTAGGGGAGACTTTGGCGATCAAGTTCTACATTCAGCTTACGGTTGAGAAAAGCGGCAACCTCTTCGTGGTCTCCAGTTGGATTCATTTTAACTATAACTCCCTCATACAGTTCATAACGCCCTCGTCCATCGGGATACCATTCCAGAAACTCTTCAAATGTTAGTAGGTTGGGTGCCGACTGAATCATGGCTTAAGTTCCTCTCGCGAATACTCATCAGGAGTTTATTGTAGCAGGAGACAGGAGCGAGTATGCCAAAGTCTCCTTCTACATTTTTTAGCTTTTTCAATAGACCCGCCCAGTCTAGAGAGAAAACGGGTAAAAATTTCCTGGTCACGTTTAATCTTTAGTAAATGAATGATTAATGGATAGGTTGATAACATTCTAGCAAATCCATTCAAAAAACATAAATTTAAATTTAATTAAGAGAAATACTTTTAAACCGACCAATCCATAGCGATACCGTTTGGCTTCTACGTTAGACAGAGTAAACACAAACGTCTTGGCTGCCAACTCGCCGATGTATTTGGCACTGGTTTTTGATGCTAAAAATAAAAGAGTCTGGGTGGGCGAGGTTTCAACCGGAAGAGAGAGCGATCGCAAATAGTTTTCCCCTAGTAACAAAAAGACCAAGTCGTAATCCGCGATCGCACGTTCAAAGGCTTGGCGTATCCCTAAAAAAGAAGCCCATTCATCCACCTCATAACCTTTCATCCGATTAAAGGTTACTTGGTATGGCACGATGCTTTTGTCTTCAGAGATTAGCCCGTAAGCCGCAGAGAGAATCACCACATCTACTGTTTCCCGCCCCAGAGACTGTAAAAAGAAGCATAGGCGGGGAATACAGACTAAAGTAGTATACAAATCGTTATAAATACCTGCTCTGAGGAGAAAAATTCATGCCAGCCCACGCTTTTACTTCCACATTGAGGAAACTAACCGCCTGTTTAGGTCTTGCCAGTCTCGGTACCGCGATCGCATTACCCGCCAACAGCGTCACCGACTCCCCTCGTCTTTTAAAGGCAGAACCTGGACTCCACCTGATTGCTCAACGGGGGGTGAGCAATATAGCCGATGAACTCGAAACCGCCAACGACGCTTTCTCCACCCTCACGGCTGCGATCAAAACGGCTGGACTCACTTCAGTACTGGCGGATAGGAGACCCATTACTATTTTTGCCCCTACCGATGAAGCCTTTGCTGCTTTACCTGAGGGAACTGTGGCAACGTTACTTCAACCCCAAAACCGATCGCGATTAACTGAAATTCTCACCTATCACGTTGTCCCCGGTAACATTAGCACCTTTGGCTTAACCCCTGGTTCTACCTTGCGGTTAACTACGCTAGCGGGTAAACCCGTAACCATACGAGTTAGGAATGCTAGCGAAGTTTATGTCAATGGTGTACCTGTAGTTATGGCAGATATTCCTGCCGCTAACGGCATGATTCACGGAATTAGTGGGGTTCTATTACCCTAATGGAGATCCACGGTAGGGGCTTGGTTACCAAGCCCCTACTCTCTACCAAAACATCAGAGAAGCTGATTTCGATAAGGTAGACAAGAATTACACGTCACAAGTTTGCCCTCAATGTGACGCACATACCTTCGCTTTCTTCTAGGGGAGTACGTCAAATCAACTGACTCAACCAGGGACTCACTTCCACCGACAAAAGTTGACCAAGCTGAAGCAACTGGCGTAGTCGGATCATCGTCCAAGGATTTGCCGCCGTAAGCTGCGCCTGATCATGTCCATTGTTTTGGTCACTCAGGCGTTGGGCTTGAATAGCCAGTTCACACTGCGGCACGATTGAGGTGTGTAAACAGTTGAAATAGAGTTCCTGACAACGGTCTAACGCTAAACCGAGGCTTAACCGATTGCCAATCTCAATCAGCCGATCAATCTGGCGGATATCCTCGCCTAAGGTATCGGGATCACCCTCATGCAACAGTTGCCACAGCGATCGCCAAATTAATATCTCCAGAGTTGGCTTGGCTTCTGGGATATTCAGATGACAGCGTAGGTGTCCCGCTTCTGTGGCGATCGCTTCCAGTTCGGCTATCTGAGCATTGATAGCTTGGGGATCGCTCACCTCCATGTCTAGGGCTTTAATCGCAATTAAACAACGGTTGGATAACGCAATTTCTGCTGCTACTTGCAATTCCTTCGGTACGGGCAATTCATCCCGATGGAATGCCATCAACACGCCGTAATTATCCCGGTACATCTGGTTATAAAGCTGATCTAATCGTGTCAGGGTTTCCTGACTAATTAGCTGCATAATCCGTTGCCGTTCCTCAGCAAACAGATTCTGTAAACTAAACGACTGCTCACCAAACATCTGATTCATTGCCAGAATCGTATAGGCAGCACTGGCTTGCTTGAGGGCATCAAAAATCTTATCCCTCAACTGGGTATATGCCCGACGTCCGGTAAAGGGTTGAATACAGCAGTGGAAGTCCCAGCCCCCGAGATGGAGAACGGCAAAAACCAATTCCATATTTTCCCACGTAATCTCCGACACCAGTCGCAATTGACCCACTGCTAATGTCAGTGAACCCATGCGTTGGAGTTGATAGTCAAGCTGGTGGGCTTCGTAGCAGTAGATCCGTTCTTGTTGGGAATAGTTGGTAAATAAGGAACTAATCGCGTAATGGGCAGCAACTTGTTGGAAGGTAATTTGCGACGACACAACCAGTTGCCGATAGACCACATCCCCGGTTTTAAAGCAGTCTACATTACTGGGTGCTACAAGTAGGCGTTCCAAGAACCCTAGCTCAAGCTGGATACCCACCACTTCCCCAGCTAACTCCAACGCCCGTGCTGCATAGCGTAAAATCTGTACCCCTTCGGGACGGGAGATTTCCTCAAAGAACCAACCGCAACTGGTATACATCAGCATGGCGTGGCGTTGCATTTCCAACAGCCGTAGAGCGTCGATTTGGTCAGTGGGAGAAAGAGGTGCAACGCTGTGACGGTTGAGGAATTGCTCAACATTTTCCAAAGAGCGATCTCTGAGTACCTGAATATACTCATCCCTCGCCGCCCAAGGATCGCGGAAAAACTGACGCCCCCTCTCGTCATACACCGGAATCAACTGATCCCGCAGCCAGTTAAGGCTATCTCGCAGGGGACGCCGCCATTTCTGATGCCAACCGCCGCCGCCACCACAGCCGCAGTCATCTTGCCAACGGTTGACGCCGTGGGAACAACTCCAAGCGGTGACGGGTTTGAGCATTACTTCCCACGTCGGCGGACTGATACTGAGATAATGAGCAAAGTTGGTCACCGTCCAGTTACGGCGGGGAAAGACTTGAGTAAAAGCATGGGCGATACACATTTCCGTGTGGCGTTTGTGATGTCCGAAGGTTTCCCCATCGGTTGCCACACTGATAATCTGGGAGGGACGGTGATCCCCATGAATCGCGATTCCCAGACGACCGGCAAAATGTTCGGAACTACTGAGAACATCGCTAAACCCCATATCCCGTGAGATGGGACCGTCATAGAAAAAGATGTCGATAAATTCACCGCTTTCCAGGAAACAACGGTAAGGGCGGCTGGGATCAATCTGACCTCCACCTACTTCATGCCATTTAGGATCAGGATTGTCTTCTGTCGGCAGAGGGCGACAGCGTTCGGCTTGGGACGGTGCGAGAATGATAAACTTAATCCCTTCTGCCACTAAAGCTTCCAGGGTGGGGCAATCTACCGCCGTTTCCGCCAGCCACATCCCTTCGGGATCACGACCAAAGCGAGAGCGGAAATCTTCTATTCCCCAACGGATTTGGGTGTATTTATCCCGTTCATTGGCGAGGGGAAGAATGATATGGTTATAGACTTGCGCGATCGCATTACCGTGACCGTTGAGCCGTTGACAACTCTTGCGATCCGCCTCCAGTATCCGCTCATACACTTCCATGTCGTAGCGTTCTAGCCACGACATCAGCGTCGGACCAATATTAAAGCTGAGATATTCAAAGGTATTAACGATCCCCACCACTTCGCCGTAACTATTTAACACCCGGGCAAAGGCATTGGGGCGATAGCATTCGTGATGAATCCGCTCATTCCAGTTGTGAAACGGTGCCGCTGAGGGCTGACGTTCAATGGTATCCAGATAGGGATTTTCACGAGGGGGTTGATAAAAATGCCCGTGAACCGTTACGTAGACGCCCCTGGCTGTCTGCAGGGGATCATGTTCTAGCCCAGCCTCCTCTGATAAGGTAGCGATGGGATTGATTGCCGCAGCTTGTGAAGCTGAAAGTTCAGCAGCAGAAGTCATTGAGATCACCAAATTCCACAGAAAACGTGTCAGACAGATTCCCTTACTCTACTAATTTTCGCTGAGAGTAGGGATTAGTTGAGAGATTACTAAACAAATTTTGATTTTCGTTTGAAAGCTAGCCATTTCAGTAGGGAACGCCAGCCCCGTATATAAAAAATCACTCGCACAAGTTACTAAGCTTGCATTTTGGGATGAACTTGTAACAATCTGTTCCTTTAGTCCTTTATTCAACCGCAATATTTACTTACAATCGATGAAACTTCATAAACGTTGCGATAAGTTCACAGAACTTAACCGCACTATAACAAGTCTTACCGATTATTGCACATCTGGCTGGGGATGTGTAGGGGGTAGGGGTGCAGGGATGCTCCAGGTGCTCCAGGTGCAGGGGAGCATAAACCAATGACAAATGACAAATGACAAATGACAAATGACAATCCTTACCGTTAACTTTAACGTATCGCGGAAGTCCCCACCCTCAACAGACGGATTTTCGTAGCCCTCAGGCGAGAATGAACGGCTTTAGGGTGGGGATGACTAGCGGGAAACCGAAGGAACGGAGGTTTCCCATACATCTGTCACCTGTCTTCTATAGCACTACGCATTAAGGTTAGGACTTATGTAAAAGCACCAAACCCTGTTGGAGTCAAATTTTGAATGCGTGACTTTTGACTTGCGCGTAGCGCTATATCAATTCAGTCTTCAATCAGTTGAGTAACCGTCTGCTCTTTAGTTATTAGCATAAGCCTTAAGTTTTTTCATGCGCTTAAGAGTTGCGTGAAGGTTTTGGTTTTTCCTTTTGTGTTGCCACTATCAACACACTAATACTATTATAAGATTGGTGGCTGACCCGAAGAGGGCGTATGGACATGCCTACCGGCTAATTCCGAAGTAGCAGATTGATGCTGGCCGCTCCAAACATCGCAGCCAAGGAAAGCATAAGACCACTGGTTCCCTTCGACTACGCTCAGGGGTAAAAGAAAAGCCAAGCCATGTTGTACAAACAAAGAATAACGACCTGCGGAAGGCGGGTTGCTGCCTGGGTTCACTCTTTGAGGTGATCAAGACTCCTTTGAGTTAGAGATGCTGTGTAAGACCAATTTGTAGCAATACAAAAAGGCAACGGCAAGCGAGACAGGAAGCGATGATGGTTGTTTCAATGAAGCTGCGGCTTCAGGGGATCTTGCCGGAGTACTTCACTCTGTGCCTATTTGCTTATTTTTAGATGCTGTTCACTCTGTGCCTATTTGCTTATTTTTAGATGCTGAACAAAAACACGATTCTGTCACTGTTGTTACTTTTTGTCCCCATTTCCATCGCCGCGCATTTTCTGGAATGGGGAGCAGCTATAGTTTTCATTACCTCCTGTTTGGCGATCGTTCCTCTGGCGGCGTGGATGGGAACCGCGACGGAAGAAATTGCGGTGGTGGCTGGATCGACCTTTGGTGGGTTGCTGAATGCCACGTTTGGTAATGCGACAGAACTGATTATTGCCCTGATTGCCCTCAATGCTGGCTTAGTCAATGTGGTTAAAGCCACGATTACGGGATCAATTATTGGCAACTTGCTGCTGGTAATGGGCTTATCTATGCTGTTGGGCGGGTTGCGGTACAAGGAACAAAGCTTTCAACCGATTGTGGCGCGGGTGAATGCATCCTCTATGAATTTGGCTGTCATTGCCATGCTGCTACCGACGGCGATGGATGCCACGACGCCTGACATTGATGAAGCGACGTTACAAAGATTATCGGTTGCTGTGGCGGGGGTGTTGATTGTGGTTTACGCTCTCACCTTACTATTTTCCATGAAAACCCACAGCTATTTGTTGGATGTGGGCATGGTGGATGTTGAGTCCCAAGAGGGGGAAAGCGCTTCCTCCACCGAGGAACCGGAACATAAGGTGAATTTAGGCTTGTGGATTGGGGTGTTACTTGGAGTCACCCTCCTGGTGGCGTTGGAGTCGGAACTGTTAGTGGGGACGTTGGAGGAAGCCACCTCCCAGTTAGGATTAACTGCCCTATTTACAGGGGTGATTCTATTGCCCATTATTGGCAATGCCGCCGAACACGCTACGGCGGTGACAGTGGCGATGAAAAATAAGATGGATTTGTCGGTGTCGGTGGCGGTGGGATCAAGTTTACAAATTGCCCTGTTTGTCGCCCCTGTCTTAGTGATTGCAGGTTGGTTTTTGGGTCAGCCGATGGATTTGGATTTTAACCCCTTTGAATTGGTGGCGGTGGCTGTGGCGGTGTTAATTGCTAATTCGATTAGTTCTGATGGCAAATCAAACTGGTTGGAAGGAATTTTGCTAATTGCCGCTTATTTGGTGTTGGGGTTGGCATTTTACTTCCATCCGGTTGTGGAAGGATTAGCATAACCAACAAATGTAGAGACGCGCCATGGCGCGTCTCTACAGGTTCAATTCGACTTCAGTTGATAATCACAGGTTGGGGGCATATTACAAAAGAAGACACTATAGCCGGGAATTTCCCGCGTCTCACCCTGACGATTCGTGATAAAGCCTAATCCTTCGGTTTCCTTACACCCTGGATATCCCGACAAGTCATAGCGGGCAGATTCGTTACTCAAATTGAAAATACACAGGATTCGCTGTTCTGCATAGTCCCGGATAAAGGCAAAAATCGGTTCCTCTGTCTCCAGGATTTCCAAGTTACCGGCTTCTAAGGCTGGTTGTTTTTTGCGCCAGTGGAGTAAACGACGCCAGGTATTTAGCAAGGAGTTCGGATCTCGATTTTGCAGATTCACCGCCCGTTGATAATGACCATCGGGAACAGGTAACCAGGGTTTTTCCGCCGTGGTAAATCCAGCGTGGGGGGCATCCGCTTGCCACGGCATTGGGGTGCGAGAACCGTCTCGTCCTTTAATTGCTGGGTAAAGGGCTTGACCAAAGGGGTCTTTAATATCGTCCACCGGAATATCTTCAGGGATTCTTGCCTCAGTTAACCCTAGTTCATCACCCTGGTAGAGACAGATTGCACCCGGTAAAGAGAGGAGCAGTGCGGCGATCATGTGATAAAATTCTTCTGGGTAAGGATTTCCCTGAGCATCCTTTCCAGTCCAGCGCGATCGCAAGCGACCATAGTCATGATTGCCGACAATCCAACAATCACCGCCTTCGGTAAAGTTATTTAGCACTTTTTCCATCATCTGGCGCATGAGTCTAGCGCTGATGGGTTCATCGACGAGAAGCCCACTATGATACGCCATGTGTAAGCGTTCATCACCTTCTACAAATTCACTGGCAAGGGCAATCGAATCTTCACAGAAGGTCACTTCGCCTAAGGCAACCGTACCCGGATACTGATCCATTAAATCACGAATAGGTTTGAGGGCGTCTAAGGTTTCGGGACGACAGAAGTTGTATTTAAACAGTTGCCGAACCACCGGATTATCAGCAGCGACACCATCCGGTAAAGACGCATCTTCCGGGCGAACGGGGTTATCTCGCAATTGAGCGTCGTGCATGAAAAAGTTAGGCGCATCGATGCGGAACCCATCAATTCCTAAATCCAACCAGAATTTTGCTCGTTCCAAAATTGCGTCAACCACATCTGGATTGTGCCAGTTCAGGTCAGGTTGGCTTTCTAAGAAATTGTACATATAAAATTGTTTACGTTCGGGTCCCCATTGCCAAGCACTGTGACCCATAAATGCGGATAACCAGTTGTTGGGGGGTGAACCATCAGGCTTGGGGTCTGCCCAAATATACCAGTCTGCCTTAGGATTATTTTTATTTTGCCGACTTTCGAGAAACCAGGGATGCTTATCAGAGGTATGACTCCAAACTTGATCCAGCAGAACTTTCAATCCCATGGAGTGAGACACTGCCAGTAATCGTTTAAAATCCTCTAGAGAGCCAAAAAGCGGGTCGATATCCCGCATATCGGTAATGTCATAGCCAAAATCTTCCATTGGGGATTCATAAATCGGACACAGCCAGGAACATGGCTTCCCCAGCTTTCAGCGTAAGTTTACATATACAGCATTTCTCAGTCTAGTGAGGTACAGTAACAAGACGAGGTTAGCCTCTGTGAGCGCAAAAGTCTTATTCTCAATGTACCTTACCAGCATGGAAAACGCTGTATGAGGTGGAAACCATCAATACCAAAGGTTAGGGAGAACAAAGCCCCACCCGAATAATAGTCCACTCCAAAAATGCAGCTTAACGGCAATAAATTTACAATTGCTGACTTTCGTCGGTTGATCATGATAGTCGCCAACATGCTGCACTAACTCAACGGCAAAAGGTAAACTCAGAATGATTAATCCTGTCCAAATCGGAAACATCCCCAACACAATAAACAAACCCGTCAAGGCAAAAATGCTGCCGCTTAACCAAGGAAGGAGTTTAGCACCACGTTGAGTTCCCAAGCGAACAATCGGCGATCGCTTTCCGGCGGCTATATCGTCTTCGACTTGGTGGAAATGAGAACAAAATAAAATAATCGAGGTACTAATGCCGATAATGATTGAGGCAGCTAACCCCGTTGACGAGAAGGTTTGGGCTTGGGAGTAGTAAGCCGCCGCCACCGCCATGGGACCGAAGGTAAAAAAGCAAATAACCTCACCTAACCCTTGGTAACCCAGGCGGAAGGGAGGACCTTGGTAACTATACCCCAAAGCGCAGCAAAGCAAGACAATACCAATCACCGTCCAATCCCGTTGCCACCACGCGATCGCGATGATTCCCAGGATACCTGCGGCTAAAAATAGATTACTTAACCCAAAAATTAACGCTTTATTTCCGGTTAAATTCACCAGTGAATGGGGTTTATTTTGATCAATCCCTGTCTCTGAATCAAATACATCATTACTCAGGTTAAGCCAAGCAATAATTAAAATAGCTGACAGTAAAAATGTGCTAAAAATGCCCCAATGAATAATATGAGTTTCCCGGTATGCTACAGCCGTACCAATCCAAATTGGAATGATAGCCACGCTGTACATCGGTGGTTTAAGCGCCGCTAACCATAACTTATTTGGGGAATGAGCAATGAACTTTGTGGTCATGATAGCAAGTTAGACATTCAGTAAACTAGCACTGATCCAATTAGCAATAAATCCTTGTTTTCCCTGTTTGGGTCTAGAAATCGGATCAAAAAGGTAATCTATTTTACAACGGATTACTAATAACTGATTACTTTTTCTCTAGATGAGTGAACGTGACGCTGGGTCTTCACCACCATGGGACAAGCCTGAGAGGGAACGATGGTAATCCCTCGTCGCCAGGGTTGCACAGACGTGTTGGGGTCAATCACCAACTGATAGCGGGTTGACATCCTCCCCACCTTACTTCGTTGAAGGTGGGGATTCCCATCATCGCTGACGGGATTTCCTGGCTCTACGAGCAACCTTACTTTTTTGGGTTTCCCCATCCAAACAGAGGGTCATCTCATCCCCAGGCGTAACTTTCCGAGTGCCCCTCGGTAGTTGTGCTAGCCCTTGCAATGCTTTCATCAAAATGTTGATGGCAGCATTTACGTCTCGACAATCAACATACCCACAATGAGGACATTTATGGGTGCGAGTAGACAAAGCTTTCTTCACTTGTTGCCCGCAATTGGAACAGTCCTGGGACGTGTAATGAGGCGCAACAGCAATTACTGGCACATCAAACACTTTCCCAAAATACTCCAACCACTGCCTAAATAATGTCCAGCTAGCGTCAGATATTGACTTGGCTAAATGATGGTTTTTGACCATATTCCGCACTTTTAGGTCTACAATGGCTACCAAATCTGCCGACTGGACAAGCGCCCTTGCCGTCTTAACTGCAAAGTCTTTACGCCGCCTTGAGACCTTGAGATGCGTCCTACCCAACTGTTTGATGGCTTTGAGGCGATTCTTAGACCCTTTTGTCCTCCTTGAAACCCGTTTGTGTGCGCGTTTCAAAGCTTTTTCAGCTTTCCTCAAAAATCGGGGATTCTCAATCTTATTGCCATCAGAATCAGTGTAGAAATGGTTTAAACCAACATCTATGCCCACCATCCGATTGGTGGGTTCGTGATATTCATTACGCACCTTCTTGATGGAAAACTGAACATAATACCCATCAGCCCGACGCACAACACGCACTCGCTTAATTTGCTCTTTTTGGTAAAAGTGCAAGTCACGAGTCCCCCACATTTTAAAGGTTCCAGCCTTGAAGCCATCCCTAAATGTAATGGTTAATCGGTCATCCGATAACACCCAACCATCAACCTTGTACTCGACTGAGGAAGGTGTTTGATGTTTGCGAAACTTGGGAAAACCCTTCTTGCCTGGAATCTTTTTCTTGCAGTTATCAAAGAACCTAGCAATGGCGCTCCATGCTCTCTCGGCACTCGCTTGACAAGCCTGAGCCGAAAGCTTTTTGCACCATTCAAACTCTTTTCTGAGTACCCGGCAATATTTGTTGAGGTCGTATTTGTTAACCCCTTTGTTGTCCATCCAGTAACGAAGGCAGGAATTACGCAAGAAACGAGCGGTACGAATCATCTCATCCAAGATGGCGTACTGCTCGTCTGTTCCTCGTAATTTCGCCTCGAATACTAACATGGCTAATTCAAATCTATGTTGAGTGTTATAGCATAGCTTATTAGACAATGCAAAGAGCAGGCATGTCGAATACCTGCTCTTTGCCTGGGGAAGTGAAGGCATCCCCGCCCACAGTGAAGATTCTGCGTATGTGGACTCATTCCCGGATTTATCACCACAATTGTCCAAAGGCTTATACAACCTGGATTGACAGTAAAATAAGGCTTTCAACACTCTGTCGAAATTTAGGTTCGGTTAAAAATGCTCGAAACATCCTCTATGTAAAGGTTTCAATGACTAAGATTGCAAAACTTGTGAGAAATGTGGGTATCTGTGATAAATTAGTGCTATGTCAAATAGCTGAAGAAAAATCTTCAGTATTTAAATTATAGTGGCGCACCAGAATCTTTACTCAAAGAACTAGAAAATTATCCAGCCGATGAAGACATTAACGAGGTTGTTGCGGCTACTTTAGCTACCAATAAATCCAAAAGAGCGGTAATTTATTTTGCCATTAAAGCGGCTGCCTCCGATGGGGAATACAACGATGCCGAAAAAGCGGTTGTACGTAAGTCGGCAACTGCCATGGGTATTTCCGAAGATGTTGTTAAGCAAATTGAAGCACTTTATGCACGGGAAGAACAAATAAAACAAGAAAGAATAGACCTCTGCTTCCCTGAAGGAGATCCTTTTAAATAAAAGCGAAAAGCTGGTATACAACTAGATAAGAGAATGTTCCAGACGTAGTATACTATGTCTGGAACGTTATTTGTCTGTTGTGAATTCCAATCCCACATCATGGGATTATCGTCCAGGGGTTCAGTGACAATACGCCCGATCACGTCAATTTCTTGCACTTCTTCTTGAGATAATTTAACCTATCGCCATGAACCTGAAGTCGTGTAGCCGACATCTGGGGGAACTGTCTTGCCTGGATAACCCAAAATCTGCAATCCTCTTGTACATGGCGTATTTATCATCATCTCATACCGATCGCTTGCCAAACCACAAGGAGCTATACCAGTTCCTTGTCGCTTGTCAGCAGGCATCTGTTGAGAAAGGCTGTACTCAAATTGCCAGTATTTCTGTGGAAATTCCCCGGGTCGATCCACTGGCTGTACTCCAGATTATCGCTAAACCTCAACACTTTCAGTTTTACTTAGAAAAACGCAAGGAAAACGAATCGATTCTGGCTATTGATGCGACGATCTCTGCTGAAGTTGAAGGAATCAATCGATTTCAACACGCCAAGACGGTCATCCATCGTTATCTCAAAGACACTTGGATTTGGACTGAACAACAAAAAAGGATTTCCTTTGCCGGTCCTCACTTTTTTTGCTTTTTTACCTTTTTTGCTTTAACCCAGGAGTCTCCGTTTTCATCGGCGACGATTTTTCTTCCCCGTTGGCAAGTAGCTTATCGAAAAGATAGCTGTACATTCGTTGCGAATCTTCAAGTTGACCCTGGCGTTAATCTCAAAGTTCTCCTGAAAGAACTATACAATCAGATTGCTGAAATTACATGGTCAGGGCATCAACCCAGTTCCCTGACCCGCCTTAATTATTCTCAATTTATAAATTCCAACTCAATCAAGGCTGAATCCTTTAAGTCAGCCGTCGTATCAGCTTTAAAATCAATTCATGCCAATCAATTTAGCAAAATTGTTCTCGCTAACGCCATTGATATTGTTTCGCACCAGCCCTTTAATGTCGTCAACTCCCTCGATAATCTGCGCCAACGCTATCCGGATTGCTACATCTTTTGTGCCAGTAATGGTAAAGGACAAAACTTTCTCGGTGCGAGTCCTGAACGGTTAATTAGTATTCGTGACCATCTCTTGGTAACGGATGCCTTAGCTGGATCAGCGCCGCGTGGAAGGACAGCCACTGAAGATGCTGAGTTTGGCGATCGCTTGCTTGGTTCTGAAAAAGAGCAGCGTGAACACCAATTTGTCCTAGATTTTATCACTCAACGCCTATCTGAGTTGGGACTCATCCCCCAATGCTTACCTGCGCCCCAACTGCTTAAACTCTCTAATATCCAGCATCTGTGGACACCAATCCAAGCACAACTGTTTACCAATGTCCATCCCCTAGACATTGTTGCCCAGCTTCATCCTACCCCTGCTGTAGCCGGTGTTCCTACCCAGATTGCTCAAGAACAGATCCGCCGTTACGAAACCTTTGACCGTTCCCTCTATGCCGCGCCGTTAGGTTGGATTGACTATCAAGGCAATTGTGAGTTCATTGTCGGTATTCGCTCAGCATTAATCGACAGCAACCCGTCTTCTCTAAATCATGACAACACCTACCGCGCTAGACTCTACGCCGGGGCGGGAATTGTGGCGGGTTCTGACCCCGACAAAGAACTGGCAGAAATCCAACTCAAGCTTCAGGCATTACTCAAAGCATTGCTTTAGTCATTCGTCATTCGTCCTTTGTCCTGTTCGCTGCTATCCCAGCCACTGTCATATCAGGATGACTGATTTCTGGCTACGGCAAACGCTAAACCAATAGCTTAGTTCAACTTGAGGAGTTAATAAAACGGAGAGGGAGGGATTCGAACCCTCGGAAGCGCCTAAACACTTCAACAGATTAGCAATCTGCCGCTTTCGACCACTCAGCCACCTCTCCAAGGCGGTGCTTGACTATCATAGCAGATTACAACCCATTTTTGTCTAGTGGGTGGATGCAAATTACTCACCCTATCCGGTTGTGTGCGTCTTTACATAACTAAATTTTTCTTTACATATTGCAACTTTGATTTCTAGAGGCTATACTCTTTTCAAACGAGTAAAACTCAGCTCTTTTCATTAGCTATTGCTAAGTCTGCACCCTTTAAGCTATGTACAACAATGATGAGGTTTCCGATGAAATTTGGTGTAGTCTGGTAAAGTCGTCCATGACCTGAAAGAGGAACTCATTTCTCAAGCTCTATAGTAGGGAATTATCAGCCCAATCCGGCGTCGTTTCAGTTAGTTAATTCTTTCTGCGAAAAGTAAAAGGGAGGGAAATGTGGCACAAGTCTTCCCACTCAAGGGTTAATTCACCCTTGGTTGCTTGCAAGTTAAGGGTTCACAGCATTTACCATCCTGTAGTCTGATGCGGACAAAGCCTTCAGCGTTTAAGGTTTTCTCAACCAAAAACCTGAGCTGAGGGAAAAGCCGCACAAGCATCAAACGCTTAATTAAGCTTAACCCTTGTTGAAATCGAGGATTAGACCAACTTATGACCAGTAAACGTAGACAACATATTGCTCTTATCTCAGTTCATGGCGATCCCGCTGTGGAAATTGGTAAAGAAGAAGCGGGTGGACAGAATGTTTACGTGCGCCATCTGGGTGAAGCCCTTGCCAATCTGGGATGGCATGTAGATATGTTTACCCGAAAAGCCAATGCTGATGATCCTGTCATCGTAGAACACAGTCCACGTTGTCGGACTATTCGTTTGAAAGCCGGTCCAGAGGCATTTGTCCCACGGGATAAGATCTTTGGCTATACCGGCGAGTTCTTAGATAATTTGCTGAGGTTTCAGGAGTGGGAAGGTGTTCGGTATTCCCTGGTGCATACTAACTATTGGCTTTCCGCTTGGGTGGGGATGCAGTGGAAAAAACGGCAATCGATTCCCCAAGTTCATACTTACCATTCTCTAGGTGCGGTTAAGTATCAATCAGTAGAAGCAATTCCGATGATTGCTGGTACTCGATTGGAGGTGGAAAAAGCGGTGTTAGAGACAGCCGATCGCACTGTGGCTACATCTCCCCAGGAAAAAGACCATATACGATCGCTGGTTTCGAGTAAGGGTCATATTCAGATCATTCCCTGTGGCACAGACATTCAACGCTTTGGGGCGATTGACCGCACTCAAGCAAGACTTGAATTAGGATGGAATCCTGATCAAAAAATCATCTTTTATGTGGGACGCTTTGATCCGCGTAAAGGCATAGAAACTCTGGTTCGCGCTGTGGGTTGCTCTCAGATACGCCATGATCCCCAAGTGAAACTGATTATTGGTGGGGGATCTCGTCCCGGTCAAAGTGATGGGATTGAGCGAGAACGGATTGAGGCGATCGTTGATCAACTGGGGATGAGGGATATTACCACATTTACCGGACGCATTAGCGATGAACTTCTATCGGTTTACTATACGGCGGCTGATGTCTGTGTGGTTCCCAGTCACTATGAACCCTTTGGTCTAGTGGCAATTGAAGCCATGGCTTGTAGTACGCCAGTTATTGCCAGTGATGTCGGTGGGTTGCAATTTACTGTTGTACCCGAAGAAACCGGATTACTGGCGTCGCCTAAAGATGAGGTGGCTTTTGCTGAGGCAATAGACCTCATTCTATCTCACCCCGACTGGCGCAATCAATTGGGTCAAAGGGCAAGACGGCGGGTGGAGGAAAAGTTTAGCTGGGATGGTGTCGCGCATCAACTCAGTGATCTTTATCTCCAGTTCGTCCGAAACTCCTCCCAGGTGTTGGAACAAGCCAGCGCCTGAACTACCCAGCGCCGTCCCAACATGGCTACGGGCTTGAACGTTAATGCCGCGCATTCCTCGTCCATGGGAAGCATGGGCGGGGTAGTTCATATAAATAATGATAGCGATCGCGTAAAGTAACTACGTGGTCTAATGGTGCAATCACGCTTCAGACCTAATCGCTACAAGTCTTAATCATATTACGACCTCGCTTACACATTGGTCGGAGCGGGGGCGGTCAAAATTCAAAATTCAAAACTCAAAACGACTCCCTGTTCGCGCTTGTGATTCATAGTTCGTTACAATTGAAAGGACACGACGAACAAAAAATCAAGGATAAAGGACAAAGGACAAAGGACAAATGACCGATGGCTGAACTTCCTCAAACATTAGACGAAGCGATCGCTCAAGCTCGCGAAGCGACACAAGCCGCCCTCAGGGATGGATACACTCGCCTGCAAGTCGAGTTAGTTTTTCCAGAGATTGCCCTGCAAGCCCAATCCATTGCATGGCAATTTACCCCGATCTTTGAACAGTATGGTTCGGGGCTAAAGGTTCTCTTCCCTGATGCTGGGGCGGCGGCACTTGCCCGTCGAGACTGGGGAGAAACGCCGTTTAAAGTGACAGACATTGGTACAAGTCGCTCCCCTGTCGAAAGTAGGATTCAGCCAGAGGATGAGGCGTTTTTGATTGTTTCCCCTTCGGCGGTGGAAGTGAGTCAAGTGGAAAAACTCTGCAATTTGGCAGGCGATCGCCCCTGTGTCTTACTCACGCCTCAGCTTGAAGATCTGAAAGTGGTGGGTATTGGCTACGCCGCCCGTCAACTCCGTGAACGGTTTCTCAGTACCCTAACTTCTTGTTACTACGTCCAACCTCGGGATGGGGCGGCTCTACTTCGGGTTTATCCGGGACTATGGCAAATCTGGTTGGAAAAGGAAAATGCCTATCAGCTTATTGCTGAAGAACCGCAAAAACCTGTAGGAGATGCTGTAGAACTGATTATTGCTAAAGTAACAGGTAGCGGTGACTCAGAAGACGCACCTGCCCCCAAAAAAGCAGGGTTTCTCTCTACACTACAGAGCTTTTTAGACGCATTGAGTCGTTAATCAAACATCTAAACGCTAAACGCCAAAAATCCACTATATCTAGCGTCTTTTTCGCCAAAATGTTGAAAAAGCGCTACCTATGATATGATTCTACACTTTATGACGTCAATGTAATAATTGAAATTGCATAAAAAATTTTGATAGAGGGTGCAAAAACCGACCGTAAATCTTCCCTGGAACATGTCCAATGAATCCTTCTTGTGAGGAGAATGAGCCAAACCTATTCCATGGGGAAGCATCTCTCCAAGCCTTTTTCGATCTTTCTGCTGATTTGTTGTGTATCCGTGACAGTAACGGGTATTTTAGAGAACTCAACTCAGTTTGGGAAAAGACTCTAGGCTGGACGTTAGATGAACTGCGATCGCGCCCTTGGTTAGAGTTTGTTCATCCTGATGATGTGGCATTCACCTTTGATATGGAGAATCAATGTCACACTCTCCAGAATAATAAAACCCCAATCCGCCTTAAAAATCGCTTTCGTTGTCGAGACGGAAGCTATCGTTGGCTGTCTTGGCGTTTGGGAGCCTATCAAAATAGTGTAAGCCATGGTATTGCCCACGATGTCACTGAGAGTAATTGGCGAGGGAGTCAGGCATATCGCAAGGGAGTTCAGGAAACTGTTAAGCTACGCGATCAAGCGATCGCAGCCAGCAGTGTCGGCATTGTCATTGCTGATGCCCGGTTGCCAGATATGCCACTTATCTATGTTAATCCTGCCTTTGAGGAAATAACAGGTTACTCTGACGCTGAAGTCCTAGGTTATAATTGTCGTTTCTTGCAAGGTAAAGATACTAGTCAGCCAGCTGTTGAGCAACTCCGTGCGGCGATTAAAGCTGGAGAAAATTGCACCGTTACCTTACTCAATTACCGGAAAGACGGAACACCGTTCTGGAATGAATTGACTATTTCCCCCATTTATGATGATAGAAACAACCTGACTCATTTTGTCGGTATCCAGTCCGATATTAGTGATCGGATAAAAGCGGAACAAGCCCTACGCTTAGAACAAGAAAAGTCAGAACGCTTATTGCTCAACATTTTACCCAAGCCTATTGCTGACCAATTAAAAAAGTTTGAGGGAAGTTTAGCCCAACAATTTACGGAAGCCACGATCTTATTTGCTGATATTGTCGGTTTTACCCATCTTTCGGCTCAAATGTCTCCCTTAGAACTGCTTAATCTATTAAATAATATTTTCTCGGTTTTTGATAAATTAGCAGAAAAACATGGGATTGAGAAAATCAAAACTATTGGCGATGCTTATATGGCTGTGGCGGGTTTACCTGTAGCCAATGATCATCATGCTGAGGCAATTGCAAACATGGCGTTGGATATGCAACAAGCTATTCAACAATTTAAAACACCACAAGGGGAACCCTTTCAAATTCGCATTGGCATTAATACGGGTTTGGTAGTGGCTGGTGTAATTGGGATTAAAAAGTTCAGTTATGATCTGTGGGGAGATGCTGTTAATGTAGCGTCTCGCATGGAATCATCTGGACTTCCGGGAAAAATTCAAGTGACGGCGGCGACGAAAAAGCGTTTGCAGGATCAGTATATATTTGAAGAACGGGGCGCGATCGCGGTTAAGGGAAAAGGGGAAATGATTAGCTATTGGCTGATTGGGAAACAGGGGTTGTAGAGACGTTGCATGCAACGTCTCTACAATTTATCGTTAAATTAAGGAGACTCATCTCCTAATCACAGAACGGTGAACGCGCTATGGCGAAAATCAAAATCCTGCAAGAAGGTCAGTCTTATACCTTTCGGTCTTACTTCGAGTTACGCTATGAAGCTGATGACATTCTAGCTGAGTTTAATTATTCACTGATTAAATCCCGCCTATCTCTGCCTAAAACAACTAAGCAGCTAGATCGACTTTCAGAACTCAAGCAAAGAATAGAAGATGTTTTACCCTTTATCAGTTTGAGTAATGAGACAGCCAGAAGAGAAACACTTGTCTCTCCAGTTATGTTGGAGGTCGTTCGTTATTGCCAATGTAAAATGCGAATTGAATATCCTTTAATGGTCAACAACTGGCTCAAGGGTAATCTTGATCATCTATTGCAGTCAACCAACAATTTACTGGTTGTTGAAGCCAAAAATGATGACCTCACGAGAGGATTTACTCAGTTAGCGGTTGAGTTAATTGCCCTATCCTATATTGAGGAACAAAATGTGTTTTACGGAGCCGTAACAATGGGGGATGTTTGGCGGTTTGGTAAACTGGAACGTAGTCAACAACAGATTAATCAAGATATCAATTTGTTTAAAGTACCTGATGATTTGGATGACTTAGTCAGAATCCTGCTAGGAATTTTGGAGGGAGAGTGAGAGCGATTGCACTTGTTATTATAGTCAATTGATCGGACTTGATCTTACCTGTTATTTACAACACCAACACGCAGAGCAATCCGTTTATAGTTCTGGGCATCGTAAGGCATACCTGTATGCATGACTTGAGAGTTATCCCAAAACAGAATATCTCCAGGTTGCCAAACATGGGCGTAAATTGGCGTACAGTCCAAAATAGACTGAAACAACTCCTGCCAATACTGTTTGGCTTCTTCCGGTTTATCTTCTAATCCCTGGAGAATTGAAGTATCTGAACCCAAATATAATCCTTTATGTCCAGTGACTTTGTGAGTTGAGACAATGGGATGTAATTTCCTGGGAATTTCTTCCCCTTGTGATGAGAAAAATGGTGACAGGTGATACATCCAGAGTTGCTCTAATTCCTGCCAATGTTGGCGATTGAGATTGTGGTAAGCTTCCACCATGTCGAGAAATTCAGTGGTATGAGGCTGTCCATCTATTCCTTCGGGAGGGATTTCCACACCATAGAGCATGACAACATAGAGGGTGTTCATATCCAGTCCCTCTGTTTTGGGGAGGCGATCTTTGTCGTGATGCCATTGCCAACCAATTTTACCCACAATTTCCTGAGAAAATCCCTTGGGATTACCTAAAATCGCAACTCCGGGACTTTGTAAGTCCGGATTAATTTCGGGGTCTAGAGGCTTGGGACGACGACCGAGAGTTGAGTCACCAAATGTCTGTATAGCAAAGTTCTTTAACTGAGTGGCTGTCAGTTTTTGGTTTCTGACAACAATAACTCCATGTTCCCAAAGAGATTGCTTCAAGTGTTGGATTTGTTGGTCTGTTAGCTGGGCGAGATTACACTCTTGTAAGACTTCCTTACCTAGTCTTGAATGTTGCTGTACCTTTAACAATGTATTTACTGAGAAATATTTTTACCCTATCTACAATAGATGAGTCAGATGCGTTTAGTCTAGGGGGAAGATACAAAAAGTCACTCTAGTTGTTTGAAATAAACACGATCGCACCGCTTTGTCTCTATCCCTGTGGTTGGCTGATAGCCGCTACTTTCATAAAGCTGGATGGCTTCTTTGAGGGCACTGGCAGTTTCAATCCAAATTTGTTGGAAACCCCGATTGGCGATTGTTTGTTCAAGCTGTTGCAACAAAAATTTACCGATCCCTTGTCCTCTAAACTCTGGAAGCAGGTACATTTTACGAATTTCTACAGCGTTTTTGCCGCGTTCGACTGGATAATACGCCGAGGTTCCCACAACTTTACCTTGGTATTCGATTACCCAAAACTCTCCCCCAACCGTTTGATAGAAGGTTTCGACGTCAACCACATCGCGATCGGCTCCCCTTGGTTCCCAGGTTAAGCCGTATTCTGACAAGACTGAACCAATCACCTCGGCGGCGTTGACGCGATCGCGCGGTTCCCAGTCACGAATTAAAAAGTCACGGTAATAGGTTTTCATCAGAAAATCGGGTTGGTAAGGGGGCGGATGGAAACCCCTGTCATTTATGTATGGGGAGGAAGGAACCCCCTTGCATAAACAGCAGCCCTACAGGGCTTCAACTGAAGCAATATTAGTAACCATCTTTCCCATGTACACGGCTGCAATTTAAACCCCACCGCCTTGGACTTACTAACGACATTCGACGTATTGCATTCGCCTTTCGTCTGGGCAATTACAGACTCGTGCTTTTAGTCTGTACGCATGGGGCTGTTTTGGTTGGGCTTGCGCCCCTCCCGGAAACGGGGTAACGTTTGCCTCGCCAATGTTACGCCTCGGTACTTTCGGTGAAAGCACTGCTTTAACCCCTTAAGGCTGTTTAACTTTCCGGTTCTAGAGCTTGGAGCTGGCACGCACCCCAAGGTAGGACTTGAACACTTAGGCGTAACGTAGACCGCGCAGGTCTTAGGCTGGTCAGGTTTGGGCTAAATTCCAAGCCCCCGGCTTATAGCCGTGGGGTTCCTGACTGTGTACGAAATAAAGAATATCCAGTTTTATTATCGTCTTTGCTTGCCTTTCAAGCAAATGTCAGAACGCACGATTGTGGTACTCTGTCAAACTAAGCTGTTCCGCATTTAAAGCTTAACTGCGATCGCTCCTTATCAGTTGCTTCTGCGATTCTCTGTGACAATGCCCGAAAACTTTATTTAAAAAATTCATAAATAATAATTAATGGGTCAAAATAACAAGTCCATTTTCATTTTTATTTCGCCTAGATTTAGATAGTATCTGTAGGGGCGGGTTTAGGGACTAATATTGATAATTGCTCCTAACTGGAGTACAAAACCCGCCCTTTCCATAGAATTGACTCTACCCAAGCTACTTGAATGTTTGAAATGTTACAACATTTTAAGAGGTGGAACCAGACTAAAATGCTAATATGCCTTCCCAGAAGTTTCGTCGTCAGTTGCGTCAAGAAGCACAGCAATGGCAAAGTGAGGGGTTAATTGATGCCTCTGTCTATGAACAACTAGCCCAAAGCTACCAATTTGGGGAACTCGAAAGTGCTTCCCGTAACCAATTTGTCTCGATTCTGCTGCTGATCGGCAGTATCCTTTTAGGCGTAGGCGCGATCGCGTTTTTCGCCGCTAACTGGCAAATTTGGTCGCGAGAGTTGAAAGTAGCGTTACTCTTGCTGCTGTTTATTGGATTCAATACAGCAGGCTTTATTTTGTGGCAACGTCCTAAAGGAGGACAACGCCGTTTAGGACAAGTATTGCTGGTGCTAGGGGCACTAATCTTGGGAGTAAATATGGCGCTGATATCCCAACTCTTTCAGCAAAATAGACCCGCTTACCAATTGCTTCTGCTTTGGGGAGTTGGTGTCTTGGGGATGGCGTATAGCTTACGGTTAACTGGGCTAGGCATACTTTCTGCCCTTTTGATCGGAATTGGATATATTCGGGGACAAGGACAACCCGAATTTTTGGCGATTGGAGAAATAGCTTGGCTGCAGCTGATGGTACGATTTATGCCCGTAGTCGCGGGTGTGATGTTTATTCCCTTAGCCTACTGGTGTGGTTCTCGGTGGATATTTCGCCTCGGTGCGATCGCGGTGATCTATTCATTGGAGGTGAACTTAGTACGCCTCAACCTTTTAGTCGCCCCCGCCTGGGTTAGCGCGATCGCTTGCGCCCTTCCGCCAGCATTGTTATGGGGGTACAGGGATAGGTTCTGGAGACGGTATCTTTCTAATGCTAAGTCTTTCGAGAGTACAGCCCGCACACTTGCCATTATTTTCCTCAGTCTCTTATTTTCCCTCTTATCGTTCTATTGGATGTGGAATGTTTCCTTTATGCCATCTGCCAACAATGCTTTTCATGTACCGTGGTATATTTTGGTCAATTTGTTTATCTTCGTCAGCATAACAATTTGGGAATGGCTGCATAGTTGGCGTCAGTGCGATCGAACAACTAGCTTTGTGGCTTTCATGATTGTGATTAGCGCCGTCATTCCCTATTGGCATCTAAGTACAGGTGGCTTAGATATCGCAGCGGTGTTAATTTTCAATTTAATGTTACTATTCTTGGCTATCGGTATAATCCGTAAAGGAATCACCCAAGCCCAACGACGTTTTTTCTGGGGAGGGTTGGTGCTGTTAACGTTGCAAGTCTTAAGTCGGATGGTTGAGTACAATACCGATTTACTATTCAAATCCCTGGTTTTTTTGTTGTGCGGTTGCGGTATTATAGCGGCTGGGGTAACTTTTGAATACTATATTCGCACTCAACAATCCAAATAAATTCCCTATTCCCTGACAAATGACAAATGACAAATGACAAATGACAAATGACAAATGACAAATGACAAATGACAAATGACAAATGACAAATGACAAATGACAAATGACAAATGACAAATGACAAATGACAAATGACAAATGACAAATGACACTACCCCTTCTATCCCTTTCCGGCGATTTTGGCTCACTTTGTTATTTCAAACAGCTTTAATCCTGGCTGTGCCTGCCCAAGCGATTTACACTCATGTCACAGGTAAAATCATCATTTTACAAACAGCCCCCTTAGAACCCTACAATCTATTGCGAGGCTACTCTCAAACTATGAGGTATGACATTTCTAGTCAAGAGCAATTACGCGGTTTACCTGGCTGGAACAACTTACCCAAACAACAAAGTGATGACAACACGGTAACGTTTATCAAGCCAGGAACTCACTTTTATGTAATTTTAGCAGAACCGATTTCACTCAGTTTGCCTGGACTACCACAACCGTGGGAACCCATTTTTATTAGTCTCAAACGTCCTGCCAATCTCAACAATAATCAGGTTGTTTTGAGAGGTATTGCCCAACGGGGATTAATTGAGTATGGACTCGAAAATTATACTATGGCTGAAGCCGAACGGAATCAGATTAATGATGATTTGCGGGCAGCAAGACTTGCCAATCCTGAACAAACCCAACAAATTCCGCCTATTGTTATGGAAGTTAAAGTTGATGCTTGGGGAAATGCCATTCCGATTAGTCTTTGGGTACAGACTGGTGAAACGAATCAACAAAAGATTCGCCAGTATCGTCTCTAATTTGGTTATTCGTCTTATGTCATTTGTCCTGAATAGTGGAGGTTGTAGTGGCGTGGCATAGCTAAAATGGTGGAATAGAATCGGCTTTTATCTTGCCTGACATTGAAGCGCTATTACAAATGGAATCGCCTCTTTCAACGCACTAATAAATGTATCAATTTCCTCGCGGGTGTTGTAGAAATAGGGACTTACGCGAGCCGTGCAAGGAACACCGAGAATCCGGTGCAAGGGTTGGGTACAATATTGACCCGCCCGAATCGCAATGCCAGCCTGATCCAACACTTGAGCTAACTGATAAGGGTTGATCGTTCCGCAGGTAAATGAGGCTAAAGCGGCTCTACCACTCCCGTCTTCTTTGGGTTTAGGACCATAGATTGTGAGACTGGGAATCGTGTTTAATTGCTCAAACAAATAGGCAGTCAATTCATGTTCATACGCCTGGATTTTGTCCATACCAATAGCGGTGAGGTAATCCACGGCTGTACCCAGCGCGATCGCTTCGCCTGTGGCGGGAGTTCCGGCTTCAAAACGGTAGGGGATATCGGCATACGTGGCATGATCGAGGAAAACCTCGGCTATCATCTTCCCTCCCCCTAAAAATGGCGGCATTTCTCTGAGGATATCTAATTTCCCATACAGGAAACCAATCCCTGTGGGAGCGCACATTTTGTGTCCAGATGCTGCTAACCAATCGCAATCAATCGCTTGTACGTCAAGTTTTAGGTGCGGTGTACTTTGACAAGCATCAATTAATACTTTTGCACCATAGTGATGCGCTAGTGCGGTAATGTCTTGGATTGGATTAATACAGCCTAACGTGTTAGAAACGTGAACAATGGATACCAGTTTCGTTCGCTTGGAAAGCAGGGTTTTAAACTGCTCCAAGTTAAATTCTTGGGTATCAGTCAATTCGACAAACTTTAACACAGCACCTGTGCGTTGGGCAATCTGTTGCCACGGGATCAGATTGCTGTGGTGTTCCATCACCGAGAGAATGATTTCATCCCCAGGCTGTAAGTTTTTCCCTCCCCAAGTGGAGGCGACTAAATTAATGCCTTCTGTGGCGTTGCGGGTATAGATGATTTCTTGGGCAGATGTGGCATTAACAAATGTGGCAATTTTCTGCCGTGCGTTTTCGTAGGCTTCGGTGGCTTTGGAACTTAGGGTATGAATACCTCGGTGAGCGTTGGCGTTAGTATGCTCATAGTAGTTCTGCCAAGTCTTAAGAACTTGTAAAGGTTTTTGGGAGGTTGAGGCATTATCTAGGTAAACTAAAGGGTTACCGTTAACCTGATCTTGCAAAATCGGGAAGTCAGCCCGAACTTTGGCGGCAAGATGTTGTTCTGTTGCAAGTATCATAGTCATCCAGATTGAAAATTGTCTTTAGATTGTTCCAGATCAATTTTCATATTGATTGCTATGAAATCCAAGGAAAAAAATGATAAATTAAGTATCATTTTCTCATAAAAACAGCCAATCCATTCCTGGGAGCTCATGTTCGGTTGAATCTTTTCACGGTATTTGGCGCAACCTGAGTGTAAATTTTGTCGGGGCGGGTTTCACTACTATCTTTTCGGTTGCAACCCTGAAGGGGTGACAAGCAGTCTTAAACTCTTGAAAGTAAGGCTTTGAGCGACATCAATATCTCCAAAGATAAAGTCTTATTGACATCCTTATTGACAGATGAAGACCACCGGATGAGGTATGGGATTAGCGAAGCGTTGCGCAGGGGGTATGGGGGAGGCGCTCGTCCCCCATCGGGGGGTCTGGGGGGCTGGTCCCCCAGAGACAAACTCCTATCTTTGACCCTATCTGTGACGAGAA
>NZ_JAVKBY010000002.1:0-2930 GCF_040222985.1 Coleofasciculus sp. F4-SAH-05 | reverse complement strand
ATGCTTCGCTTTTTTGGCACGGGGGAGGACTAAGGATGCTTCGCTTTTTTGGCACGGGGGAGGACTAAGGATGCTTCGCTTTTTTGGCACGGGGGAGGACTAAGGATGCTTCGCTTTTGTTGCACGGGTGAGGGGTTGAGCTTAAGTTGACAGGGATGATAGACGTGCGCCCGATTCAATGGTAAAGTCTAATCCACAATTTTAGCTGGGTCAGTCCACTACTGACTGGTATGCTGGTGGGCAATGCCCACCCTACGGTATAACAATAACGTTTCTGGTTTCATGAATACCAGCCACCCCCCCCAGACAAGAGCGCAACGGATTGAGACGATCATCGAACAGCGCCAACCCCTAGTCCAAGATATACAACAGGTAGAAAGCCATCTCGCTCAACTTGCCACCGCCTTAGGCGAATTAGAACGGTATCGCCAACGGCTGGAGGTATCGTTCGGTGAGAATGAAATCCAAGAGACATTAAATACCCTTCATCTCTCCTATTTGTTGCAACAGCTTCACGTTGAATCCGAACATCTGAATAATCTACAAAAGCGCTTCTCACGTCCCACTTTAAATATCGGCGTTGTCGGATTAATGGGACAGGGAAAAAGCACATTACTGAAAACCTTAAGTGGACTGACTGACAATGAAATTCCAGCACTAGAAGGAGGCGCTTGTACGGCAGTTCGTAGCACAATTAAAAATCGGCAAGAGGAATCATCTAATCACAATAACTCTAGGGAAAAGACAACCCAATTTAATGGCGTCAGCTCCAGTTTATATGGTATTCAGGAGCAGATGGTTTTACCTAAACCTAGTCCCTCGGTTTACGTCGAAGTCACGCTGCATTCGGAATCATCATTTTTAAATGAAGTCATTTACCCCTATTACGATGAACTAGGTTTAGCAGAAAAACCGTATAGCTTAGAGGAATTCGCGAATCAGGTATTGCCCGAACAAGGAGTAGCCGGAGCAAGCCATGAAGAGATGTACAAACGCCTCTGCTACGATTATCATCAAAATCTCCGTCACTATCGATCTTTGCTTCAGTCGGGAAATCCGCGATCGCTAAAAATTCAGGCGGAAGAAATTACCGATTATGTGATGCAAAAGCGGGATGGTACTCAACAGAATCATTTAACCACATTCAAACACTTAGCAGTGAAAGAAGTTAAGATAGTTTGCCAGTTTCAAAATCCGGATGTGGGCAACATTGCCTTAGTAGATGTTCCGGGTTTAGGTGACTCCAAGTTAGGTGATGAAACGCTAATGTTAGAAACCTTGGGTAATGAAGTGGATGTGGTTTTGTTTATTAAACGACCTGATCCGCAGCGTTATCAGTGGCAACGCCTAGATACTCAGTTATATGATAAAGCGGCACAAGCGCTGAATGATCTAGAGAAACGGTCATTTATGATTTTAAATTATAGTCGAAGAACCGAGAATCTCAGAGCGTGTAAACGTCTTCAGCAAAATATTGATACGATTCAGGTAGTACAGACCGAAATAGCAGATTGTTCTGATCCAGATGATGCTAACCGAGTCTTTAATCAGGTTTTAGACTATCTGACAGTAAATATTCAAGACTTGGATAAGCGATACGCGAGTCGGTGTCAAAATAACCTACAACACTTGCATCAGCAGATTCACCAAGCACTGGAAAAATCGGTTCAAGCCTTGGGATATCATTCGGGCGAATCTCGCCAATTTAGACGATTATTTGAGCAACTCTCTCAGGAACTGATCCAAGGACTTTTAGAGCTGAGAAATCAGCTAAAAGAGCAATGTGAAGCCATTGATCCCGACTTTCAGGTGGCGGTGCAAACTGCATTGAAAAACTGTCAAACAGATAAAGGGATTCCAGAGACGGATCAGGAAATTATCAGCCGCAGTTGTGAGTTTGAGTTTAAAGAATCCTATCAAGCTATCTACCGCGTTTACATTCGGGAACTGCGAATTCATTTATCGCGGCATTTTTTACAAGTTGATCAAGGATTGAGACTATCGATTGATAAAGTGAAATCATTGGTGACTGATGTTTTAGTCAATCAAGGTAAGTTGGGCGAATTAACCTCAACCCGAGGTGCTGAGTTTCTCAAAGACATGGCAGATTTACTCGCACAACG
Organism: Coleofasciculus sp. F4-SAH-05; assembly: GCF_040222985.1. Taxonomy (NCBI): domain Bacteria; kingdom Bacillati; phylum Cyanobacteriota; class Cyanophyceae; order Coleofasciculales; family Coleofasciculaceae; genus Coleofasciculus; species Coleofasciculus sp. F4-SAH-05. The sequence continues at coordinate 807 of NZ_JAVKBY010000002.1, read as the reverse complement.
GGGAAATCAATTAGAGTTAGGGTTTAGAACGCTTTGGGAGTTCGAGTTTTCCTACGGGAGTGTTTTGTTACATTTAATTCGCAAACAGCTTGATGAAATTCTGCAATCAGATATCGATTTAAGTCTGGTGGAAGTTTTCGGAATTTTACCTGATCCGTCCAATGCTTCAGAGGTACTCAGGAATCTGGAAAAACTGCATGAGCAAGCGGTGGCGGCTTGTCAGGAAACATTAAATAGTTGGCTAAACGCACCTAGTCAAGCTCGTTATTATATGGTGCAAGAGTTTATAGATTTGGTGATTTATGCCAGAGACATGAAGCGGGAGTGGGAAATTTTCCTGAGTGATGAGGATATTCGTTCAAAGGTTTGGTTAGAATTCAAGGAGTTAGAAACCCGGAAGCAAGACCAACAAAATTGGCGTCAGGCGGTGGCAAAAGTGGCAACAATGAATCAGGCGTCAGCGATGATGTTTATTGGGAATTTATAGTTAATTTAGTTATTTCTTTTTATTTACCCATGTTTAGGCGATCGCGACTGTGTTAAGTTTTGATAAGATAAATCTACACCAACCCATCTCTAGGGTAAAATTGAGGATATTTTATTCCCGGCAAAGCTAGATAAGCTGTTCGGTATTTAAACCTTAATTTCAACCAAGGTAAAATTGTTGTAATGCGAGCATCTTGCTCGCTACCTATTCCCAATTTAATCGCTACCTATTCCCAATTTAATCGCTACCTATTCCCAATTTAATCGCTACCTATTCCCAATTTAATCGCTACCTATTCCCAATTTAATCGCTACCTATTC
>NZ_JAVKBY010000001.1:0-24907 GCF_040222985.1 Coleofasciculus sp. F4-SAH-05 | reverse complement strand
AGTTCGTTATCGACAAGAAAAGGAGGTCAACCCGATTGGATTACTGCACACCGATTCACCCCCCAGGATGGTTATAGCTATGCATTTTGATTAGGTTTGCGTAGATGTCTATAGAGATTTGGTTACAGTTCTTTACCCCTAGACGAAGACTTTCCCAATATTGACGAAGGAGTATTCAAAGCCTCTCTCCTTGCAGGATACTGCTGGCTTATGTCTGATGAACGCAAACAAGGTTGAGCGTCTCCCCAATACAGTCTTGCCTCAAGATACGATAACCTGTACTAGAATAGCCAAACCCTTACCCGCTTGCCTCAGCTAGCCATGACTGAATCGACTGACTTCCTGACGCACCTTAATCCCTCTCAACGTCGCGCCGTCGAACATTTCTGTGGTCCCTTGCTGGTTGTGGCAGGGGCGGGTTCGGGTAAGACGAGGGCATTAACCTATCGCATTGCCAATCTGATTCTCACCCATAAAGTCGATCCGGAAAACATTTTAGCGGTTACCTTCACCAATAAAGCCGCACGGGAGATGAAATCCCGGATTGAAACCCTATTCGCCCAGCAACTGGCTGTCCAAACGCGGGGTCAGCGTTTGGAGTTACTCCCAGAACTTGAACAAACCCAGTTGCGATCGCGGGTCTATAAAAAATACATCAAACCCCTGTGGATTGGTACGTTTCACAGTCTATTTGCCCGGATTCTCCGCTATGACATCAACAAATATACCGATGAAAAAGGACGTCAATGGAAGCGTAATTTTTCCATCTTTGACGAATCCGACGCCCAGACGCTGGTAAAAACCATCGTCACCAAACAATTAAATCTAGACGATAAAAAATTTAATCCCCGTACCATTCGCTACGTGATTAGCAATGCCAAAAACTTAGGCTTATCGCCCCAAGCCTTTGAAAAAGAGCAGTCTGGTTATAAAGGGCGACTCTATGCTGAAGTGTATCACCATTATCAAGACCAGTTAGCCGCGAACAATGCCCTGGACTTCGATGATCTGATTTTAGTCCCCGTTAAACTCTTCCAACAAAACGAATCCGTTCTGGGATATTGGCACAATCAATTTCGTCATATTTTAGTGGATGAGTATCAAGATACAAACCGGATTCAGTACGAACTGATACACCTATTAACCACAAACGGTGAAACTGAAAAAACGCAATGGGATTGGCGCGATCGCTCGGTGTTTGTCGTCGGTGATGCAGACCAATCCATATACTCATTTAGGATGGCAGATTTCACCATCTTATTGGGATTTCAGGAAGACTTTGGTGATGGGTTGCCGGATGAAACGACCCGCACTATGGTGAAATTAGAGGAAAACTATCGCTCGCGCGAAAATATTCTCCAAGCCGCTAATTATTTAATTGAACAAAATACTCAGCGAATTGACAAAATTCTCAGACCCACACGCGGTTTAGGGGAAGTCATTTACTGTCATCAAGCCGACGATGAGTTAGAAGAGGCTCATTTTGTAGTTCAACAAATCCTGAAACTGAATCAACAAAACCCAGAACTAGGCTGGGGCAGTTTTGCGATTCTTTATCGGACGAATGCCCAATCTCGCCCGTTAGAAGATGCGCTGCGACTGCGAGGTCGAGTACATTATGTGATTATCGGAGGATTGAAGTTCTACGATCGCAAAGAGGTTAAAGATGCCTTGGCTTATCTAAGAACCATTGCCAATCCCAGCGATACCGTCAGTTTATTGCGGATTATCAATACACCACGCCGGGGTATTGGTAAAGCCACGATTGATAATTTAGTGCTTGCGGCTCAAGAATTGGGAACTCCCCTCTGGGAAATTATCCGGGATGAAACCTCGGTCAATACAATTGCGGGACGTTCGGCTAAAGCGGTTAATAAGTTTGCCCAATTGATTAAGCAGTGCCAAGAGAATACGGAAAACTTAGAAGCCGCAGAAATTATTAAGTTTATCATGGAGGAATCGGGATATACTGATGACCTAAAAAATCAAGGCACAGATGAAGCGGAAAACCGATTGGCAAATATCCATGAACTCTATAATGCTATCGTTGAATTCCAAGAAGAAAATGAAGATAGCAGCTTAGAAGGGTTTCTGGCAAATGCGTCTCTGGCGTCTGACTTAGATAATTTGGAAGATGGGCAACAAGCGGTATCGTTAATGACGCTGCACTCGGCTAAAGGATTAGAGTTTCCGGTTGTTTTTCTAGTTGGTTTAGAACAAGGACTTTTTCCCCATAACCGGACGATAGATGACCCTGTCGCTTTAGAAGAAGAACGTCGCCTCTGTTATGTCGGGATTACTCGCGCCCAAGAACAACTCTTTCTTTCCCACGCCTGTGAACGTCGTCTCTATGGGTATCGTGAACCGGCGGTTCGGTCTCAGTTTTTGGATGAGTTACCCGAAGACTTAATTAGCAGTACTTTGGTGAAAGTAAAACAGCAAACGCCTTCTGCCTCAACAGAAAAGTCATCAAAACCCTCTAGTTCAACGGCAAAATCGAAAGAGTGGAAAAAAGGCGATTTACTGCGTCATGACACCTTTGGGATCGGAGAAGTGACTCATGTTTTTGGTTCAGGCAAGAAAGTTAGTATTGCGGTTAAGTTTCCCAGTTTGGGGCAGAAAATTCTTGACCCGAAGCGAACCAATATACAACGAGTGAATTAGTTGGGGAATAGGAAAATCAATGGTAGGGGCGGGTTTTACCGATAATATGCTCTTCAAAACTGGTAACTTATATAAACCCGCCCTATTTCCGGAATTGTTAATTAGTGCCAGCGAGTCGCCCCTACAGGAAAACCAACGGTGTTTCAAGGTAATCGACGCCCTAACGCGATCGCGCCCGACACCACTAACATCGCCCCCAAAAGCCCTAACCCTGTCAACTGTTCCGGTGTAACCCATCTGGGGATAAAGCGCGAAGCCATCCAAACTGAACTTAATGTCACCAACGGTGTAAGTGCCAATACCGCACTCACTCGCGAGGCTTGCCAATGTTCCAAAGCTTCTGCAAACGCCCCATACGCAATCAGGGTATTTAACCCACAAAAGAGGAGTAAACTCAGGTGTAAGGGACTCAAACTGAGAAGGGATTGCGGTGTGGTTAGCGGCGTGAATAATAAAGCACAGCCGCCATAAATTACCAACATTATCGTCGTAGACGGTAATTTATGTAAAAGCTGTTTCTGTGCCAATGCATAAATCGCCCAAGCTAAGGCGGCTAAGACAATAATCATATTACCGACTAGATAGGTAGAGCGTGAGGTGATTACGACTTGGAATCGATCATGGAAAAATAGAGTAAATCCCAAAACCAGAATACCCACACCAATCCATTGACGCAGAGTATAATGTTCTTGGAAAACCACTAAAGCGCCCAAACCTAAAAACATGGGGGCTAACTGAATCAGCACTTGGGCATTTGTGGGAGACGTTTGCCCTAACCCTTGTAAAAATAGCAGGTAATTACCTCCTAAAAAAAGAGTCGCGATCGCGAGGAGTCCCAGAGACGCTGAACGCAGTTGCGATAACGAGGGAAACTGTTGTCTTGTGGCTAAAAAAAGCGCCAGCAATCCAAAAGCAATCAGAAAACGAAACCAGGTGATTGTATATACATCCAACACCTGAAGAGTTATGGTTAGCGCTAGAGGTAGAATCCCCCACATAAATACAGTAATTAGGGGCTGCTGAATAAGTGCTGTGGTGAGGGGGAGCTGGGGGAGCTCTTGAAGCTGGGGGAGCTGGGGGAGCAAGGGGTACATTTTTTCTGATAGCGGTGCAAGATTTTTGATGAGTTTGATTCTCTTTCCTGGAAGATGAGCCAATGTCAATGCTACTCAAAGTATTGATGGCTAATGGTTTTTGGGTTGTGCCGTAAACCCTAATTAAAGATAGCGCTAATCCCAAGCGCCAGCGACCCGAAGTTTGATGAAGTGACATGAATAAAGTAAAAAAAGTAAAAAGTCAGTCATGTAGAGACGTGCCATGGCGCGTCTTAACTTAACACTAATGCAAACCCCAATCCCCAATCCCGATTAAAAAAAATCCGGCATCCAAGGTAATGAGCCAGAAAATAGTGAATTAGCTCTTGACAAACCTGCCGCTGTACTATCCAAATAACCCATCTGTTGCAGTTGCTCAGGCGTAAATAAACTGGTAAACAGAGAAGCCAACGCCCTGACATGCAAACGGAATTCACCAGTCCCTCCGGGCGTGACTTTCCCGCGTCCCTGAGACACACTCAAGATAAAGTTACGGTTATTAGCGGCAAATAATTCATCCTGAACCTGTAAATGTAATTCGGTTTCAATCTCTAAAGGATATCCTCGTTTTTCCAGCGCTTTCGGGACATCAAGAATCCGCAGCATCCAACGTTCTTGATCACGAATTTGAGCCGTTTGTTCCGGTAAGAGTAATGTTAAATTATCAATCAAAGAACTGTACCAGCGCACTTGCCTCACCTGAGAACGATGATCCGAACAGAATGTCCAAAAACGCCGTGCGGCGGCTGGGGTAAGGAATGCCCAATCTTTAATATTCAGTAATAAGCCCTCAGCGTTTGAAGATTGGGTACAAATTACATAGCCTTCCGGTTGAGATTCAGCACCGATAAGATAAGCATAAACCGACTGATCATTTGGTGCTTCAACCAGATTTTGCCAAATGGCTGGATTCCGATTTAAATTACCATTGGCGGTTTGTGCCTGTTGAGAATATAAGTCTTGAAAAACCTCGTCGCGTACAGGTTTCACCCTGAACATGGGTAAAGTGCGATCGCGCTTTTGAATCCTCTGGGTTGGTATCTGCCAACGACAGCGAATCCCTGCTTGTTCATAGCCGACTTTGCGATAGAGAACTTGAGTAGCGGCGTAGAGAGTGGAAATGGGTACGCCTTGCTGATGAAGTTCTTGGAGTGTACATTGCATCAGTTTATAAGCCGCCCCTGTACCTCGATACTCTGGGGCAATGCCAACGGCGGCAATTCCTGCCATGGGTATGGACTGACCCCCGTACCATTGTCCCATGGTATAAATGGCTAAACCGCCAACAATCTTTTCCCCTTGACGGATGAGACGGAAATTATCTTGACCGATACGATTCAGGTAAACTTGCCAATTGTTTAGGGAAGTGCCAAAACATTGCGTCAGTAGTTCGCCAAGTTGTTCAGCTTCGTCTGCGTTGGAGATGCATCCATAATCAAGTTGAGCGCTGATAACCATTTTGCACTCTCATAATACTGTTTGTATGTAATTGTAATACATTGTCGAGAATTTCCTTGTCGGTTATGGATGAAAACCCTGTCGGGACGGATTTAGATGCTTTTAAGCTGTCATGCATTTAAATTGGGTATGAGTAGCGAGCAAGATGCAAAGCCTGCGGCATGGCTTCGCTTAACGCACTACATAGAAGGATTTCACCATTATTGACATTGACATTAAGGTTTAAATGCCGAACAGCTTATCCAGCATATTGCCGATAACATGGCATAAAAAACCCGCCCTTGCACAAATTGCCGCGTGAAAGCGCTTCTGAGGAGATTAATCAAAAAAATGTTATCAATGGTGACAATTGTCACAGGACTAGAATAACTTATGATATTTTTTCCGGTTCAACGATACCAGATCCAGTCGGCGGCGTTAGGTTAAGCGACTTGTTGACTACAAGCAGGATGCGCCGTCAAAAACTTTGGGTTGTAGTATTTCACCCCGAGTTTATCCAATGTGGCGATCGCGCTATCCATGGCTTCCTTAATCCAATCATTTGGATCAGGGGACTTGGCACTGAGTTGGTAATCCGTTACATGAGGTTTGCACTCATCGGGATCATAGGTGCCGGAAGCTCGGCAAATAGACACATAGATGGTGTTATCAACATCTGGATTTGGCATCTCAATTCTGATGTAGTGATTCAGATAGAGCAAGGTTGACATGAACATGAGCCTAATCTCTCCGTCTTGGCTAAAGGGATTTACATCTCTTAATTTACTATTACTTTTATTTTTATTTGATCCTGATATTTTCGCTTCCGCCAAATTTTCTGATTATTTTGTGTACTTTGGCGGATTGACAAAGATTACATTTTTAGTTACATGGATTTGACTTTATGTTTTTTTAGTAATATAAAAAAACATAATATATTTTCGTCAAACTAATAATTGTATAACAAAACTTAATCAAATGCAACACAGTATCCCCACGTTGGCAGATGAGCTTCAGACGCACACCGTCAAATCAACCTAGTGCAGCATGGGGAAATCTATTTACGACCGATAAATATATAAGTCGTCATTTCTCCCTTACCTTTAACTAAAATTTGACCCCGCTGCTCAAATAAAAACTTGTCCTTACAGAGTTTGTATGTAGTTTCTGTGACTTGGATCTTGTCAGGAATGCCATGAGATTCCATGCGGCTAGCGGTATTGACCGCATCTCCCCACAAATCATAAATAAATTTCTTGGTGCCAATTACCCCAGCAATCACAGGACCACTATTGATCCCAATCCGCAGGCAGAAATTTTCATCCTGAAACTGGTTAAAGCGAGCAATGGCGATTTGCATATCCAATGCCATTTCGATCATGGCTTCAGCATGGTCTTGGCGAGGAGTGGGAATACCACTGGCGATCATATAAGCATCGCCAATTGTTTTAATCTTCTCTAACCCATGCTTTTCCGTTAATTGATCAAATCGGGAGAATATCTGATTTAATAAGAACACCAATTGCGCGGGTGGCATCCGAGCCGAAATATCGGTAAAGCCAACAATATCGGCAAATAAAATCGTCACATCGGCAAAGCGATCGGCAATGAGACAGGTTTCCTGTTTTAATCGCTCGGCAATGGGTTGGGGTAAAATATTCAACAATAAACGATCAGCTTTCTCCTGTTCCCAACGCAATGCCTTCTCAGCTTGCTTGCGTTCGGTAATATCACGGACAAAGGCACAGTTGTATTCCTTGCCGTTAAATTCCAAATAACTAATTCGCACTTCTACGGGGATACGTGTACCCGTTTTGCTACGATGATACGATTCAAGACAGAGGGAACCACATTGTTTAAGAATCTGCCAATGCTCTGACCAACTCTGAGCTGTAAAATTAGCATCAATCTCATGAATTTTCATCGACAGCAAATCATACAAGGGATACCCCAACAACCGACAAGCGGCATAATTGACATACAATAACTTTCCATCTTGCCCAATCCAGAAAATTGCATCAGCCGCTCGATCAATCGAAAACTGCGTAAATCGTAAGGCGTCATTAACTGTTTCCAGTTGTTCATTCGCCGTTTCCATTTGGGTTGTACGTTCTGCTAATGCTTGTTGTGCCAAATATTTATCCGTGATATCATTGAACAACCAGAGGCGACCTTGAATATCTTTCCCATAAGTGGGGAAACTTGAGATACTCAGTACCAATGATTGGGGTTGACTAAATGTCCAGATCCAGTCGTGAATTTCGGCTTCGGGTTGAGAAAAAAGTTGTGCCGCCTGTTTAGCAATCTCCTCCTGATTATCAGCGCTGCTGCGTAAGGTTGCCATCGCCTGGGCGATCGCACTCGGTTCCACGTCTCCTGGTTTTAATCCCAAAAGCTTTGCCCCGGCTGGATTCAGCCAACCTTGTCCGCCACTGATATCAACAAATACGACGCCCTGAGGGATTTCTAAAATGGCATTGTAGCGGGCTTGGAGTTGTTCCAGGCGAAACGTGGTGGTTTGCAGACGTAGGAGGGTGTGGAGTTCCCCCAGTAGTAAATCCAGGAAGCGACGCTGGTATGAGGGCAAGTAAGTTTGGCGATACCAGAGTAATAAGATAGCACCTTGCTCCTGTGTCGTTTGTTCCTTCCGCAGGGGGAGTACCGCCAGAGACTTAGTACCTTGAGCGACAAGGATAGGGGCGGCTTTGGGCGTCGCCGGATAATTCCCATAGAATAGGGTGCGTTTATGGGTTAGGGCTTCAGCAAAGAGTTTCGGGGTTGTCAGTTGATTGGGTAGGGCTGTAGATGGGAAACTGACGAGTGATTGAGCCGTTACCTGATCCAGTTGACGCAGTGCGATCGCGGCGTCGGCTTGGCATAACTCATACAACAAACGGGTAACCTGCTCAATAAGCTGATCGGGAGTATGGGTATCTGATTGTGCGATCGCGGCGAGTACCGAACCGGCTGCCAATTTCCATTCAATCTCCAACAGAAAACGACGCACCAGTACACCACCTCCCATGGCTAAACCCAATCCTGTAAGCCAAGGGTGCAAGTATCGACTCACAAGCATCCAGCCACCGATCAAAATCAACCCGATTACAGACAGCGATCGGGGATTGGCATAGTTTTGAGTTTTGAGTGTAGAGGCGTACCGTGGCGTGTCTGAGTTTTCAATGTAGAGACGTGCCATAGCGCGTCTGAGTTTTGAGCCAACGCTAGGCTCATTTGGAACCGGGTTTTGAATTGATTCCCCATCTCCCTTGTCTCCTCTGCTTCTCGGCTCCTGTGTTCCCCTATCTTCCCCCATTTTTATTCCCATGAAGGGATTCAGAATCCAAGCAGGTAGAGGTAACAAAACGATGACAGTAAAGACAATCGATGCGAAACTCAGCGTCGAGATCCTGCTGGGATTAAGGATATCTAGTCCAAACAGAGTCAGCAATAGTCCGATTAAAAATCGTCTAAATGTAGGAAGCTGATTGGGATGATCCAAGGACGACAATGAGCATTAACCATAAATAAGTGAAGCCAGATGTTGTTGACATAGAGAGTTTATCACCAGCGCCAAAGTTCGGCTGGCACAAAGGATGCCGACTATCAACTCCTGTTATCTCAATGCCTTTGAAGTTAAGAACAAAGATAAGCCGCGATCGCTTGAGTTACCGTATCTGGCGCACTCAAGTGAGGTAAATGACCCCATGCTTTTATATTGATTAGCTGACTCTTAGGGATGTTATCTGACATATACTGACCCACTTCTGGGGGTACCGCAATATCATCGCTAGCTTGTAGAATCAGAGTGGGTACGTTCAGACGGGGTAACTCATCCCGGTGATCCGACTGAAATATAACTCGAGCAACAGCTTGAGCAATATCTGGACGAATAGCCGTCAGAGTATTCGCAAATTCTGTTGCCAATTCCGGACGTTCGGGGTTTCCCATTACCATCGAGGCAAAACCACTCACCCAAGCATAGTAGTTCGCCGACATCGCCCTATAAAGTGTATCTAAGTCGGACTGATCAAACCCACCTACATATCCCACATCGTTGAGATACCGAGGAGATGCACCGACAAAAATAAGCTGGCTGAAGCACGACGGATCGGTCAGCGCGGCTAGTAAACTAATCATACCACTGGCTGAGTGACCTACCAAGATGGAGTGGGTAAGTTCTAACTCATGACAGATTTCCAGCAAGTCCTCGGCGTAGCTATAGAGGCTACTGTAGCGATGGGGACTATAGGCAGAAAAATCGGATTTTCCTGCACCGACATGATCAAAGAGGACAATACGATAGTTAGGGGCGAAGGCGGCGACTTGATGACGCCAAGCGGTTTGATCTGAACCAAAGCCATGGGCAAAAATTATTGTCTGAGTGCCATTACCGAGGATGTTAATGTGATTGCGTTCTAATATACTTGTGGTCATACGTTAGGTGTACACAATTAAAGTTAACGGTGAAGGTCGTCATTGGTCATTTGTCATTTGTCATTTGTAAGGGTTTGAGGTCTATTTACATATAGCAGTAGACATATCGACTAGGACTTTCGGCACCATTGTTCCAGACGTTGCATGCAACGTCTCTACTGGACTGTGGACAAAAAAGGACGAGGAGATCGTTAAATACCATGAGAGACGCGCCATGGCGCGTCTCTACCCTGAATAATCCTGCATATAAAATTTGTCTTTCAAGAGACAGCGTGGAATGCGGCTAATATTTGTTTAGGTCTCAACGGAAACTTAAACCGTGAATGATTGGTAGATGCAACGGGTTGCGAGTCGGAAGCCTTCGCTTGGTTCTCCTCTAAACCCTCCTCGTTTAACTCAGACACCGGAACTAACATGGAATCGTGAGAACGCACCGCCATTTCGCCTTGTGCTAGTGCATCTCGCCACTGACGCCCAGTTTTCCAAGCCTTAAACTTGGCAGCATTCCAACGAGGATTCACTGGATATCCCGCAAATCCACAACGCAACGCGGCATGGTTAGCACTGGGAATCAGGGTATTGACCCAAACATTATCGGTTAGATCGATTAGCATGAAGTTTGACTCCTTGTAAACTGTAGACATAAACTTCACCTCTCTATTGTTGTCAACCGAACAATTTTGTTGAGTATTATCAACTATTGTATTACGGATTGTTAAATAGCTACATCGCTTACTTGCGATTTACTTGTATTTACCTTCAACCGCAACATAGCCATTTCCGGAGAAACGTGCGATCGCGCCCGAGTCCAGAAATTGACTAGAAAGCTTACCAGCAAACCTTCTCACAGGCGCTGAAGTCTAAAGGGTTTGGGATTTTTCCCAGCCACGCCATTACCCTTTAGTAATGTAAAGAAACCTTAAAGATTTGTCAAACGTCTTATTTGTACAAGCGTCCCCTAATCTGGGGTGACATTCAATCCTCAATTTTATCTGCACCCAGACGCAGGCGATCGCACCTCTTTTCCCCGGCTACCCTGCTGGGACGGACAAAGCTAGGACGGACAAACAAGGCGAGTCACTTCCCGATGCCATCATACACCAGGGAGTGCGGATGGCGAGACTCGAACTCGCAAGGCTTGCGCCACACGCCCCTCAAGCGTGCGTGTCTACCGATTCCACCACATCCGCATGGCTAACCCATTATATCAGCTCTTATGAGAAAATTACGACTTCTCAACAACTTTGTTGATGAATCCGATGGGGAAAAGGGGAAACGTCACCCACGCGTCCCAAAGGATGCCACCAAAGGGGACAATCCCCCTTATCCTACAGAATACGGATATAGCAACGCTGTTTTATGGACTTTGCCAAAATCTTAATTGCCAATCGTGGGGAAATTGCCCTGCGAATTCTCCGAACCTGTGAAGAAATGGGAATTGCCACCGTTGCCGTTCACTCGACCATCGATCAACACGCCCTCCATGTACAACTGGCGGATGAAGCTATTTGCATCGGTGAAGCGCCCAGTAGCAAAAGTTACTTGAATATTCCCAACATTATTGCCGCCGCCCTGACGCGCAACGCCACCGCCATTCATCCTGGCTATGGTTTTTTGGCAGAAAATGCCCGATTCGCCGAAATTTGCGCCGATCATCAAATCTCCTTTATCGGTCCATCACCGGAAGCGATGCGGGCGATGGGGGATAAATCCACTGCCAAGGAAACCATGCAACGGGCAGGTGTACCCACTGTACCCGGAAGTGAGGGATTGTTGAGTAGTGAACGGGAAGCCATAACCCTTGCTAAAGACATGGGTTATCCAGTGATGATTAAAGCCACAGCCGGTGGTGGTGGACGGGGGATGCGCTTGGTTCCCGATGAAAGTGCAATGAGTCGCCTGTTTCAAGCAGCCCTTGGGGAAGCCGAAGCCGCTTTTGGCAATCCAGGACTTTATCTGGAAAAATTTATCGTCCGTCCCCGCCATATTGAGTTTCAAATTCTTGCTGATAGTTACGGTAACGTGATTCATCTGGGAGAACGAGACTGTTCCATTCAACGGCGTCACCAGAAACTCTTAGAAGAAGCCCCTAGTCCAGCCTTGACCCCAGAACTGCGAGAAAAAATGGGAACTGCTGCTGTCATGGCTGCCAAGTCGATTAATTACGTCGGGGCGGGTACGGTTGAGTTTCTGCTGGATGCCATGGGTAATTTTTACTTTATGGAAATGAATACCCGCATTCAAGTTGAGCATCCTGTCACCGAGATGATCTCAGGATTAGACTTAATTGCCGAACAGATTCGGATTGCCCAAGGCGAACCCTTGAAACTGACGCAAGACCAAGTGAAGCTTCAGGGACACGCGATTGAATGTCGGATTAATGCCGAAGATCCCGATCGCAATTTCCGTCCTCAACCGGGGCGGATTAGTGGGTATCTGCCACCCGGAGGACCCGGCGTGCGGATGGATTCCCATGTGTATACCGATTATGAAATCCCCCCCTATTACGACTCATTAATCGGCAAATTAATCGTATGGGCACCCAACCGCGATGCCGCGATTCGCCGCATGAAACGCGCCCTGCGTGAATGTGCGATTACTGGGGTTGCCACCACGCTGAGTTTCCACCAAAAAATCTTAGAAACCCCAGCGTTTCTCAGTGGTGATGTGTATACAAATTTTGTTGAGCAAATGATGGCAACCGCCCAATCTTAAAGGGTTAGGGGCAGTCAGTGCATCATGGTCAGTAACCCTTGCTGACCGACAAGAATCTCCCGCAGTAAGCTAACAATCCCAACCCAAATAATCGGCGTAATATCCACACCCCCAATGGGCGGCACCAGTTTGCGGGTTGGGACTAAAAAGGGTTCGGTGGGCAAAGCGACCAGATTAAAGGGGAAGCGGTTTAGATCGATTTGAGGATACCAGGTAAGGATAATCCGGAAGATGAATAGTAAGATAGCTAGTCCCAGTAAAGGGCTGAGAATCCATGTTGCCAGTGTCAGAGTATTCATCAGATAAGTCCTAATTTCACAAAAAAAGAAAGTATGAAAATCAGTTAGCCAGTCTAACGCAAGACTGGGATGAACTAAGTAGGGCTTGCTGAATAAGTGGTGAGGTGAGGGGGAGATGGGGGAGATGGGGAAGATGGGGAAGATGGGGGAGATGGAGTTAGTCGCCTGTCCCGTACTGCGGGATGAAAATAGCTCTGTTGTTGAATATCAAGGCATTCCTCAGTTTCATCCGCCAGCTTATGACTATATTCAGGGTAGCGTTCGTCTCAAACAAGACGCTTCAGACAATTACGTGTTCTGTCACGTAGAACGGGATAAAGCCGGGAAGATACCGTGTGTTCCATCTGGGAAAGCCTATATTTAAGCAACCGCTTTAATTGTCTCGCTGGGAGTGTGTCAGTGTACATCTAATAAAGATGAATTAGCTTTCCATCCAGAAACTGTAGGGGCGCACGCTCCGTGCGCCCATCAAATCGGCAAAATCTAACTTGTAATGTTTGAACAAAAAGCATATTTTTACCTCGTCCAAAGTTTACCCTGATTCGCGGCAGCCGCGATCGCGTTACGGTTTGCCGTAAAAACTTTGATTCCCGGAACAGTTACATAGTCACCATCATCAGTAATCACTTTCACGATTCCTGCTTGAGCTATTGCTTCGAGTATGAGCAGATCGTAACCATCAAGGGGTTGAGTCTGGAGTCTGACTAGAGATTTGTTAATGCTAACATCATCCACTGTAATATCAATACATGAAGAAATAGGTGTAACCTGACTCCAAGCGGTTTGAACTTCGGCTACAACATTAGCTCTTTGCGATGGATGGTTGTGGCGATAGTCTTTGGCTTTTATTGTAGCGGAAAAAATTTTTCGTTCGGTTGTCTCAATATTGTGTGCTAACTCTGCTAGGGAAAGACCACAGTATCGGAGTGAAGCTTGAACAGAAATAGCTTTCGTTAAATAGGAGGGATACACATTAGTCTGATAAGATAGCGCTGAGGTACTAGCTTGGGTATAGGTGAGCCAGTACCAGACATTAGTGTCAACGAGAAAAATGTCATCCTGTTTTGGGAGATAAGATTGAATATCAAAAACCTCAGCCTGAACTGTGTAGTTGATCACCTTCAAAGACTATTTGCTTGTTCGCTAACGACTTTATCTACTGCTTTGCGAGTATACTCATCTGAGTAATACCGCTTCGAGTTTTCAATCACCGCTTTGAGTACCTGTTTGCCAACTGGGTTGAGGTTAGACACTTTAAGCAAACGGTTGAGGGTTTCTGGTTTTATGTCTCCTAGCAATTGGCCAATGGCAAAGTTAAAAAAGGGAGACGCAAAAATATCCACTCCAGCAAAGTCTACCTCGACAGGATTCTCTGCTATCAGTTCCGGGTGAATGAGTTGGTACACCGTTTGACCATCTTCAAGAGTCATGCAGTATTTGCCCACCAGGTTGTGGATATCATATTTTTTCATCGTTCTGACCTCCCTTTAGAACAGTGGCTCCTCACTGGGTTCAGAGTTCAGCGAGTATAGTGAGTAATAATACTCATCACATTTAAGTGTGATATTGACCAGTGTTCCCCATCTCCCTCAATGGCTGAGAAGCTGAGAAATATTTACGAAATGAAATATTTCTTAATTATTTCGTACTAATACTTAATTAAGTTAAAATCTCCCAGCTTGTAAAAACTAATACAGCTTATTATTTAGATTATTTTAAGCTAAGGAGTTGCCAAAGTCTTAAATAAATTAAAAAAAAGTTAGACTACCTAAATTGCTAATTTTTTGTTAGATAATAGAAGAGTATCCGGAAGCAGACGGGAATGTTAAAAGACTGTTAACGAATTCCGGAAATGACCGTCAGCCATATAGCTTGGGGGTTGAATGTCGATTTATGTCCCCTAGACAAAACAACATTGACGTTGTTCAAAGAGGACTCAATTGGAAACTTTATGCTAATTCGATTGCCAAGAGAATTGACGTTTTGTAGTGGAAGAGACGAAAGTGATAGGGGATTTGCAATAGACAAGGAATTAAGTTGAAGTTGAGCGCCCCAAACAAAAAAGATTACCCAGCAACCCATAAAGGTTTGTAACTATGACGAAACGAACGATTGCAACTCTAGACGGAAACGAAGCGGTAGCTCGCGTTGCCTACCCACTTAATGAAGTGATCGCCATTTATCCGATCACCCCCGCTTCACCCATGGGAGAATGGGCAGATGCCTGGTCTTCAGAAGGTCGCAAGAACCTCTGGGGTACTGTTCCCTCAATCATTGAAATGCAGAGTGAAGCCGGGGCGGCAGGTACAGTTCATGGCGCGTTGCAGGCAGGGTCATTGACCAGCACATTCACAGCATCTCAAGGCTTGCTGTTAATGCTGCCCAACCTCTACAAAATCGCTGGGGAAATGACCTCAGCCGTGATCCATGTCGCCGCGCGATCGCTAGCCGCCCAAGCCCTGTCAATTTTTGGGGATCACCAAGATGTGATGGCGTGTCGTGCCACCGGCTTTGGTCTGTTGGCGTCGGGATCAGTCCAAGAAGCCCATGACCTAGCGTTAATTACCCACGCCGCTAGCCTAGAATCCCGCATTCCTTTTATCCATTTCTTTGACGGCTTCCGCACTTCCCACGAAGTTCAGAAAATTGAACTCCTGGCAGACGAAGATCTGCGGGCGATGATTAATGATGAACGGGTGATGGAACACCGGGCGCGGGGTCTAACCCCCGATCGCCCCGTCTTGCGCGGCACTGCCCAAAACCCAGATGTCTATTTCCAAGCGCGGGAAACCGTTAATCCTTACTACAACGCCTGCCCAGAAATTGTCCAGAACACCATGGACAAATTTGCCGAACTCACCGGGCGCAAATATGAATTGTTCCAATATTACGGTGCCCCTGATGCCGAACGAGTGGTCATCCTCATGGGTTCTGGCACAGAAACCGTCCATGAAACCGTGGATTACCTGAACAAACAGGGTGAAAAAGTAGGGATGATCAAAGTGCGGCTGTATCGCCCCTTTGACATGAAACAGTTGGTCAAGGCATTACCGGCTACCACCAAGAGTATCGCTGCCTTAGACCGAACCAAAGAACCGGGTGCTGGTGGTGAACCCCTGTATCTGGATATCGTGACAGCCGTTGAGGAAGCTTGGGAAGCGGATAGTCCCAAACCCAAGGTTGTCGGTGGACGCTATGGCTTATCCTCCAAGGAATTTAGCCCCGCGATGGTTAAGGGGATTTTCGATAACCTGGCGGCTAACCAACCGAAGAACCATTTTACTATTGGCATCAACGATGACTTGACCAATACCAGCCTCTCCTATGATCCCAACTTCTCCACAGAACCCGAAACTGTGGTACGCTGTGTGTTCTATGGCTTAGGGTCAGATGGTACCGTGGGCGCGAATAAGAACTCGATCAAGATTATTGGTGAAGAAACCGAGAACTACGCCCAAGGCTACTTCGTGTACGACTCCAAGAAATCCGGTGCCGTTACCGTTTCTCACCTGCGCTTCGGACCCGAAAAGATTCGCTCAACCTACCTGATTAGCCAAGCCAACTTTGTGGCTTGTCACCAGTGGCTGTTCCTGGAAAAATTGAACGTCCTCAGTAGTGCTGCCCCTGGTGCAACCTTCCTGCTGAATTGTCCCTTCAGTAAAGATGAAGTGTGGAGTAAACTACCGCGCCCAATCCAAGAGGAAATTGTCAACAAGCAGTTGAAGTTCTATGTCATTGACGCTAACCAAGTGGCAGTTAGCAGTGGCATGGGACGACGGATTAACACCGTGATGCAAGTCTGCTTCTTTGAACTGGCGAATATCTTACCCAAAGCAGAAGCGATCGCCAAAATTAAGCAGTACATCGAAAAGACTTACGGTAAGAAGGGTGCAGAAGTTGTCCGCATGAATATTGAGGCGGTGGACAATGCTTTGGCACATCTGTATGAAGTGCAAGTGCCAGACACCCTGGACAGCACCGTGGATATGCGTCCCCCGGTTCCCGACACCGCCCCAGCCTTTGTCCGGGATGTATTAGGTAAGATGATGGCGCGGGGTGGCGATGACTTGCCTGTGAGTGCTTTACCTGTAGATGGGACATTCCCTACGGGTACAACCAAATGGGAAAAACGCAATGTAGCATTAGAAGTTCCAGTTTGGGACCCGGATGTCTGCGTCCAGTGTGGCAAGTGTGTCATGGTTTGCCCCCATGCGGTGATCCGAGGCAAGTCTTATGATCCGCAGGTGTTAGAAAATGCCCCAGGGTCTTTTAAGTCCACGGATACGCGGGATAAAGAGTATGGGGGACAGAAATTTACGATTCAGGTGGCGGTCGAAGACTGCACGGGTTGCGGCGTTTGTGTCGATGTTTGTCCGGCGAAGAATAAGTCTCAGCCCAAGCTGAAGGCGATTAACATGGAATCCCAGTTACCCCTGCGGGAGCAGGAACAGGCAAATTGGGACTTCTTCTTAGATATTCCGAATCCCGATCGCCGTTCCTTAAATTTAGATCGGATTCGCCAGCAGCAATGGCAAGAACCCCTGTTTGAGTTCTCCGGCGCTTGTGCAGGTTGTGGGGAAACGCCCTATTTGAAACTGGCGACTCAACTATTTGGCGATCGCATGGTGGTAGCAAATGCCACTGGCTGTTCCTCAATTTACGGCGGAAACCTACCCACCACACCTTGGGCGCAAAACGCAGAAGGGCGTGGACCGGCTTGGTCGAATAGCTTATTTGAAGATAACGCCGAATTTGGCATTGGCTTCCGGGTATCCATTGACAAACACAGCCAATTTGCCGCTGAGTTAGTGCAACGTTTAGCAGGTGAGATTGGCGATAACTTAGTCGGTGGGATTCTCAACGCCGACCAGAAATCCGAAGCCGATATTTGGGAACAACGGGAACGAGTCGCACAACTCAAGCAGAAGCTGCAAGGGATGAACTCTCCTGAAGCCAAGCAGTTGTTGAGTTTAGCCGATTACCTCGTCAAGAAGAGTGTCTGGATTATCGGTGGTGACGGCTGGGCGTATGATATTGGTTACGGTGGTTTAGACCATGTGATTGCCAGTGGTCGCAATGTGAATATCTTGGTGTTGGATACTGAGGTGTATTCCAATACCGGGGGTCAAGCATCCAAAGCTACCCCACGGGGGGCTGTGGCGAAATTTGCCGCTGGTGGTAAACCGGCACCCAAGAAAGACCTGGGGTTAATTGCCATGACCTACGGGAATGTCTACGTTGCCAGTGTGGCAATGGGGGCGCGGGATGAACATACGCTGAAGGCGTTCTTAGAAGCGGAGGCGTATAATGGTCCATCCCTAATCCTGGCGTATTCCCACTGTATTGCCCACGGGATTAATATGATGACATCCATGTCTCATCACAAGGCGTTGGTTGAGTCTGGGCGCTGGTTACTGTATCGCTTCAATCCAGATTTAGTCAAAGAAGCGAAGAATCCCCTGCAACTGGATATGCGGAGTCCGAAATTCCCGGTGGAACAATCCATGTATCAAGAAAACCGCTTCAAGATGCTGACCAAGAGTAAGCCAGAAGATGCTAAACGTCTTCTAGGAGAAGCCCAGCAGGATGTGCAGACTCGGTGGCAGATGTACCAATATCTGGCAGCCCGTCAGTTGGATGGACACAACGGTCATGGGAATGGTCAGACAACCCAAACGGGTGGGGAGGTTAAGGAACCGACGAATACCTAATTAATAATGTAGAGACGCGCCATGGCGCGTCTCTACACCTCCACAAGAATTACCCATAAATAATTGAGAGGTTTAAACGGATGGATCTGACAACAACATATCTCGGGTTAGAATTGCGATCGCCACTCGTGGTTGGTGCGGCGGCACCCTTGACCGAAGATATTGACAATATCAAGCGCATGGAGGATGCAGGCGCGGCGGCTGTGGTGCTGCATTCCTTATTTGAAGAACAACTGCGCCAAGAAAAGTTGGAATTACACCATCACTTGGAGTATGGTACCGAAAGTTTTGCCGAAGCCCTGACCTATTTCCCGGAAGCGGAAGTCTTTCATGTGGGTTCAGAGCAATATTTAGAGCATATCCGCAAGGCAAAAGAGACGGTGAATATGCCGATCATCGCCAGTCTTAATGGTGCCACCGTGGGCGGCTGGACGCACTACGCCAAGGAAATTGAGCAAGCGGGGGCGAATGCCCTGGAGTTGAATATCTACAGCATCCCCACGGATATGGATAAGACGGGGGCAGAAATTGAGCAGAATTATCTTGATATTCTGCAAGCGGTGAAATCTGAGGTAAATATTCCAGTTGCGATTAAACTCAGTCCTTTCTTCAGCAATATGGCAAATATGGCGAAGCGGTTGACTGAAGCGGGTGCGGATGGTTTAGTCTTTTTCAATCGATTTTACCAGCCGGATATTGATATTGAGGAGTTGGAAGTTTCACCCAATATCTTGCTGAGTACACCGCAAGCGATGCGCTTACCCATGCGCTGGATTGCGATTTTATATGGTCGTCTGTCTGTGGACTTTGCCGCTACCAGTGGGGTACATAAAGGGCAGGATGTGATCAAAATGATGATGGCAGGGGCAAAAGTGACGGAAATCGTCAGTGTACTGCTGCGTCATGGGATTGGCAATCTGCAAGAGATTGAGCAAGAGGTACGCCATTGGATGGAAGAGCATGAATATGAGTCCATCAAGCAGATGCAGGGTAGCATGAGTCAGATTAACTGTCCTGATGAAAGTGGCTTTGAACGGGCGCAGTACATGAAGGCGATTCAGACATACAAACCTCAATTGGTGGGGTTTGCACCATAGGATAAACGCCAATTAATTAGATCCCCGATTTCTGGAATAGGTTGGGGATTTGGTAGGTGCGATCGCTCTCCTCTAACCAGGGGTTTTTCCGGGGCGATCGCACCTTGTAAGATCGGAATTAAACCGTTGTTTGAGAATCAGGAGGCTGTTTAGTGACCCATTTACCTCCAAATCGCGATCGCTCAATTGCCACTCTAACCCTAGATGACTTGGAAGCTATCATCACAAGCATTGTTGAGAAAATCCTACAACAAGAAAAACCCAATCGGCAATCAGAGGATTTGCCCACCGCCGTTATTGATCGTCCCTATGACGCCACGGCTCGTCCCTTTTGGGAAATTGTCACTCAACTAGCGACTCAAGTGTCTCAACAGGAATGGGCAGATGTTCCCAGTGATGCGTCTGAAAAACTGGATGATTACTTCTATGGTAATCAAAGCTCATCATGAGAGCTAGAACAGTTTAATCGTGCCTTATCATTTTATATGCAGCGAGGGGATAAAGCTTGGAGTTTAACAGACTGTAGTTCTTTTTTGATCATGCAAGATTTAGGCATAACCGAAGCCTTAGCGTTTGATAGACATTTTGAGCAGGCAGGATTTAAAGCTATAGGAAAGGAGCAATCCTAATGCGATCGCAGGATTTGAGCCACTGAATATATACCCTGGAGGGCGACTCGATAAAATTAATGGGTGGGTTCTCTTAATTTAGTGCAGCGGGTCGCCCCTACAATTGGTGATATCCTGACAAATGAAACATTACAAATAATAAAAAATCACAATTCAATGGTATAATAATCCAACGACGATTTTCCCGCCCCCTGACGCCAAACACTATCAGATTCCCACGGCGCATCTTTCCCGCGACGGCAACGGGTGCGAACAGTTAGTTTATCCTTTTCAAAGATCAGCAAATTGTATTGCCAAGGCGTAGCCGTTACCAGTTCTTTTGTCGGTGCGCCAAAGGTTCCGGCACAAATGCGGTCTAATTTGCGCCCATCTCGACTCATATCGTAACGGAACAGACTGGTTTCGGCTTTGTGGATATGTCCGTGCAGGAAGAAGCGAAACCCAGCAACGGCGAGGAGTCTGATGAAGTCTTGGTCGGTAATTCTATCTTGATAGGGACTATCGAGGGGGTGATGCCAAACGGCGATTTTTAAACAGTTATCGTAATCAGGATTAGTATCAATTTCATTCAGGGCGTTGCTGAGGGCATTTTCATGAATGCTGGCGCGAGATTTGAAATGATGGTCGAGTTGCCATGCGGAGTTTAGCCCTAAAACGAGGAGGTTTTGTTCGGGGAGATAGTCGAGGGTGTATTGCTGGTCATAGTCTGAGGGATAGGGTTTTTGTTTGATGGTTTCGTAGAACTGGCGGAAGTTGTCAAAGCGCTTTTTGTAGGCGGTTTCGTCACGAACTCGGATAACTTCATCGGTGACTTTAATATAATTACCGTCGATTAGTTTGCCGTTGTATTTAGGGCGGTCAATCAGTTGGTAGGCTTCTTGTGCTAGGTTCCAATTGAGGTCATGGTTACCGGGAACAATGGTAATTTGTTCGGGCTTTAGGGAGAAGGTTTGGCAGAGCGTGTTGAGAAATTGGGCGGCGGCTTCGTATTCTTCTGGGGTAGAGTAGTTAGCAATATCGCCGGAGAGGATCAGGGCGTCAAGCTGAGAAATATTGAGTTCATAACGTAAATCAAGTCTGAGTTGTGTAGACCACAGGGTTGCTTGGTCAGGCGTGGTAAAGTGGAGGTCGCTAAGGTGGAGAATATGCATGAGAGATATTGGGAAGGGATGGGTAAGTTGAGAATCTGAGGATATCGATGTAGTCGGAGGTTGAGTTAGGGTGTAATTATAGAATTTGCAGCGCTGTTGAATAGCAGAGATTATATTGAGTATAGCCGGATCTGTATCTGTTTTTAGAAGTGCCGAAAAATCAGGCAAGAATTCAGGTATATCTATTTTTTCTAACGCTGATTGTGCCTCCCGACGAACTCCATTATTCCTATCATTTAAGGCAGTAATTAAAGGTGGAATTGCCATTGGTGATGGTATTTTGCCGAGTGACCATACTACATAACAACGAACTTGATACTCTTCATCATTGAGGCTATCAATTAAGGATTGAACTGCCTGTTTTGACTGAATCTCTCCCAAAGCTTTCGCTGCACTAGAACGAACTGAAGCATCTTCATCCTTAAGGGCATCAATTAAGGGTTGAATTGCCTGTTTTGACTGAATTTTTCCTAGCGCAAATGCTACAGAATGACGAACCAAAGGGATTCCATCTTTGAGAGTATGAATTAAAGGTTGAACTGCCTGTTTTGACTGAATCTCTCCCAACGCCCATGCTGCACTGGAACGAACCGAATGGTTTTCATCAGTGAGAGTATGAATCAAGGGTTTAACCACTCTGTCTGACTGAATTCTCCCTAGTGCAAATGCTGCACCCGAACGAATTGAAGCATTTTCATCTTGCAGGGCATTGATTAAAGGGTTTATCGTTTTATCTAACGGAATTTCTATCAGAGAATCTGTGACAAACAGATGATACCAATAATCATCATTTTTAAGTAAATTAATTAAAGGTTTTATCGCCCATTCTGACTTTTGTTTTCCAAGTGACAATGCTGCGCGATAACGCACCGAATGATTTTCATCTTTGAGGGCATTCATTAAAGGTTGAACTGACCTGTCTGACTTAATTTCTCCCAGCGCCCATGCCGCACGATAACGCACCGAAGCATCTTTATCCTTAAGGATATCAATTAACGGTTGAACTGCCGATTCTGACTGAATTATCCCTAGAACCTTCGCCGCACTAGAACGAACCAAGGCATCTTTATCTTTGAGAGTATCAATTAAGGGTTGAACTGACCTGTCTGACTTAATTTCTCCCAGCGCTTCTATTGCACGCGAACGAAGTGATGTGTCTTTGTCCTGAAGGGTTTCAATCAAGATGTTAATTACTTGCTCTAACTGAAGTTCTCCCAGCGCAGATACAGCATAGTGACGAACGGAATCCTCTTCATTTTTGATCAAATCAACTAGGGATGTAAATGCCGTATCGGACTGAATTTCTTTTAGTGATGTTGCGGCAATAGGACGAAGCGATTCATCTTCATCTTTGAGAGCCCGAATTAAAGGTTGAACTGCCTGTTCTGACTGAATGGCTCCCAGCGCCCATGCTGCACCATGACGAACCGATTTATCTCCCTGATTAAGAACCTGAATTAAAGGTTGAACGGCTTGTTCTGACTGAATCTTTCCTAGTGCTTCTGCGGCGTGATAACCAACCGCAGCATCTTCATCCTTGAGAGCCAGAATTAAGGGTTGAACGGCTTGTTCTGACTGGATTTTGCCCAGCGCAAATGCTGCATAACAACGAACCGAAGCATCCTCATTCTTAAGGGCATCAATCAAGAGTTGAACGGCAAACTCAGAACGAGTTGCCCCCAAAAGTAGAACCTTCACGGGTTGACAAACATCTTGGTCATTCACCAGCGTAATTGTTTGCTCTTGAAACTCTGGTTTAACTTCCCCTGCCAACCTTGCCCCCAACTGCACATCCACAGCTAACGCCAACCTCACCACTCGCATTGCCTGTGCTTCATCTTCAACCAATCCCAGCATTAACGCTAGAGGTTCTGTCCATTTCAAATAATTGAGATACTGCTGTTGTAATTCCTCATCACTGAGACTCGGTAACAACTTCAACAAATACTCAGCCGTATAATACTCCTGAATCAGTTGATGGCGAAACTCTATCTGATTATTTGCCCCCAGTTGAATCAAGTGATGTTTGAGTAAATCATTTAACCATTTACGGGCGCGAACTGGCGGGTCAAGGAAATCGTGCTGACGCAGATACTGGGTAAAAATTGCCTCAGCTTCTGTCTTGGCAATTGCCACCTGTATCTCTTTTGAGTCATTACCCTTCGTCATGACAAAGGCTAAATATTGCAGCAACTCTGACCAAAATTCCCGTGAGTCTTCCGTAACCGGGACATCGGCTTTAACTTTTCGGTCATACTGCTGGGCAAAGGCGCGAAATACTGAACCCAGATTACTGGGAATCGTCTCCAGACAATAGAACAAGTCACACAGCATCTTTAACAGCAGGGGGGTTTGTCCAAACTCCCGCAAACGATTCCCCAACTGCTGCAACATCTGTTTTCCCTGTTGTGGCAAATAGGTGCAGACAAATTCCTGCATTTGCGTTTCTGTCAGGGGTTGCATTTCCAGTTTCTTGGTTATCCCCAAATTACCCCCGATACCTAAATCCCTGGTGGTGAATACCATGGGTGTGGTTTTCTGGTAGTTTTGGCGAAACTGCTGTAACTCCCGCCGCGCTGCTTCTGAGGGTAATTCATTAATTCCATCCAACAGTAGTAAAATTTGCCCCTGTCGCAATCCAGTTTTCAGGGTGTCGGGATTGAGGGTTAAATTGGGGTCATGGCGTTGCAGGAACTCTTGGATTAAGTCCTCGATTGTGGTGCGGTAATAGCGCAGTTCTACCAAGACGGGGATTTTGATTGACCTCTCCCCCTGTTCCCAGACGTTGCAGGCAACGTCTCTACAGGCTTCCTTGGCTTTTTCCGCCTCTTCCAACAGCAATCGCACCAGTGCTGTGGATTTCCCGGAACCGGGACGCCCGACTAATAAGATATGCTGGGGCGCATATTTCCTTAACCCCTCTAGTACGGTTAATTTCTCAACCTGTTCCGCCTTTTGCCCCTTGGCGTCTCTATCCGGTGCCACCGTCTGCACCATTAATTTAAAATCAAATAGCACCGATGTCTGTTTCCGCTTCTGTGGCGTTCGCCCGACTACATCGGTAATCGTGTAAACCTGCCACCATGCGGCGTAGGTGGCGCAGAGGGATTCGAGATAGGGACGCCAATCGACCATAGTGAGAAAGGGAGACGGGAGAACTTGCTTTTCCGGTAATCTGGGGGAAGGGCTGCGTTTTGAATGAACCAGCGAATGTCCTCATCTACCAGCCTAACAGGGTTTCCAGACTTCCCCGGAAGAGTCAGGAAGAGAGGGTGATTAGGATAGGTTGTAGGGTTTGCGATCGCACCATCTCCTAATTTATCCTAGGGCGAATGGAACTGAGTTAAAAGGAATGTCTCTGTATTAAGAGTTTGTCGTCAGCGCTTGAGCGTTTAGTCACTAAAGTGACGACTACGAAACTAGGTTCAATAGTTGGTAAAAGTATAGTCAAATATAGACAGACATTATTTCATTGCAGAAATTCCCTTCGCTTTTACTTTGAGAGATTAATTCTCATAATCGTGAACTACGCACCTCTCTATCCCATAGCGGTTAAACGCAAAAGGGAGATGCTTTTCGTAAAATATTGTAGGAACCTATGACATCAGATTGAACAAGAACCCCCTGATTTGTACGATATAAACCTCGTTTAATTCTTTTTCCTGAAAAAACGGGT
>NZ_JAVKBY010000277.1:0-12051 GCF_040222985.1 Coleofasciculus sp. F4-SAH-05 | reverse complement strand
AAGTTTCCTGTTTGGAAAAAACGTTGTGGATGAATAGATGAGGTCAATGGTGGTAGGTGTTAGGTTTTTTAGCCTCCAACAGACACCCGACATCCGACACCCGACACCCGACACCCAACACCCTTGCTCAACCGAGCTTTTTTCACCTTAAGTTGACACCAATGGGGCAATGCCCACCCTACGGTATATCAAAGGTTTTGGCGATCTCACAATGCACACTTTTCAGTGCCATTCGTTTTAAAGAGGCTGAAACCCTTGCCGTGCCGTTACTTGGGGGGAATGCTTGCTTTTTGCCAAACGGGATGCTCTCGTCTCCAAATCATTGCGAACCGATAAATTTTGTGAACTTATTCATCCAAGAATAGACAATTAGGGACACTGTGTAGTATGTATAAACGTAGCACAAACGGGTGATCTACCAATGCCAATAAAACCAGATCAGTGGTACTGGCGTTGCTTATACTTCTGGCTATTTGTTTGCCCAGAAATGTTGGGCGCGATCGCGTTGGGTGCGATCGCGTCATTGTCAATTAGTTCTCCAGGATTAACGCAACCTATCACCCCAGCCGTAGATGGGACGGGAACGGTGATCACGGTGGAGAATAACCGCATCGATATTTCTGGTGGGAGTCTTTCTGGGGATGGCAAAAATCTCTTCCACAGTTTCCAGGAGTTTGGCTTAGACGCTGATCAAATCGCCAACTTTATCGCTAATCCTAATTTAAATCATATTCTCGGTCGTGTGATTGGGGGTGATGCGTCTCTAATTAATGGGTTAATTCAAATAACTGGCGGGAATCCCCATCTATATATCATGAATCCAGCCGGAATTATTTTTGGTGCGAATGCTCAATTAAACGTCCCGGCTGATTTTATCGCTACCACCGCCACTGGGATTGGTTTTGGCGATAACCAGTGGTTTAATGCGGTGGGTGTGAATGCCTATCAGGATTTAATCGGTAAGCCGAATCAGTTAGCCTTTGATTTAGCGGAAGCGGGAAGTATTTTTAATGCTGGCAATTTAGCCGTATCAGAGGGGCAAAACTTAACCCTACTGGCGGGAAATGTAATTAATACGGGAACCATTACCGCACCCGGAGGAACGATTACTGTGGCGGCGGTTCCCGGTTCTAATTTGGTCAAACTTTCGCAACCAGGACATTTACTCTCTCTGGAAATTGCCGCACCCAGGACTCCCTCCGGAAGCCTGTTACCTGTCACGCCTCTGGATTTAGCGGAATTATTAACGGGTGCAGGGGAGACAGGGGAGACGGTTGAGGTGAATCAATCGGGAACCGTGCAACTCACCGATCGCAATGTAACATTTCCCCAAGATACAGGAATGGTGCTGGTTTTTGGTGGGATTAATGTGGCGAATGTTGACACACCAAGCGGTATAGGGGGTGAGATTAATGTGATTGGCAATCATGTCGGTCTATTTTCCGCCCATCTGGATGCGTCTGGAATCAAGGGTGGGGGTAGAGTGCGAGTTGGTGGTGGGTATCAGGGACAAGATATCTTACCCAATGCCATTGAGACAACAGTGAGTCCAGATTCCACGATTCACGCCGATGCTTTAACTGAAGGGAATGGCGGTAAACTTGTGATTTGGTCAGATCAAACCGCCCAGATTCATGGTCAATTAACTGCACGCGGCGGCACTTTTGGCGGAAATGGGGGATTGATTGAAACCTCTGGTCAACAGGCGCTTCATTTAACCAGTATCCCCGATGCATCTGCACCCCAAGGGATAGGAGGAACCTGGTTAATTGACCCCACCGATATCACGATTGTGGAAAATGGTGGCGGTGAAATTGGCACGAACCAGGTAAATGTAGGTGATATTAACACAGCCCTGAATAATGGCAATACTGTGATCATTACCACCAGTATTTCCGGGGATACGGGTTTAGGCACGATTACCCTAGACAGTGGTGCAGCGATTCATAAAACGGCTGGGGGAGAGGCGACGCTGACGCTTCAGGCAGACGATACAATTACTCTGAATGAGCTCATTAGTGCCAATAGTGGTGAGTTAAATCTGAATCTATTTGCCGATACCGATAACAACGGCGAGGGACAAATCCGCATCAATCAGCCTATTTTAACTAATGGCGGTGCGATCGCGGCGACGGGGGCTAGTCCCAATTCCCCCAGTATCATAATTAATGCAGAGATTAACGCCGCAGGTGGAGATATCACCCTAACCGGATCAAGTCTTAATCCCAGCCAAGGTGGAATTCAGGCGGACGTAATTCGCAGCGATGGCACAACTCAGGGTGAACAAGCGGGTGCGATTCATCTGACTGCGTCTGGGGATATTACCGCCACCGAAATTTCCGCGATTTCTGAAAGTTCGACGTTAATTGGTCATGGGGGTGATATTACCATCAATTCCGGTGGGAATATTGCCATCGCTGATGATATTCTCACCCATGCTGATCAGGGAAATGGTGGGATGATTAACCTCGATGCGGCGGGAATGATCGAGATTCATGATATTGTCTCGGCAACCAATATGGGGAATGGGGGTGATATTACACTCAAAGCGGGTGGTTATTTGTCCATTCCGGGAAATATCCTCACCTATACCGGAAGTGGTAGGGGTACAGGCGGCGATGTGACGATAGAAGCGGCGACGATGGGGATTAATTCTATCTATGCTACCGGGGGAACGTTAGGAAGTGGAACCATTACGATTACTAGCGATGAAATTGATATTGGTACAGCCGTCAGTAGCCAGGGGGGAAGGCTTTGGCTTCAGCCTTTGACACCGAGTCAAGGGATTGTGATTGGTGGCTCAAGGAACGACACGCCGGCGTTGGATTTGACGGCAACTGAATTAGAAAAACTCTGGGATGGCTTTAACTCAATTACCATCGGTAAACTAGAGAGTCAGGGGACGATAACATTGGCAAACCCCATTCAATTTAATGATCCGGTGCATCTGGCGGGGGGTTCAGAATTAATTGGACCGAATGTGGATACGAAGTTCACGATTACGGGTACAGATGCGGGTAAGGTTAGTGGTTTTAACTCCCCGTTAACCTTTTCCTCCATAGAAACAATTCGCGGCGCAAGCGCGGATGATACGGTTCAATTTAATACCAGTCAAGCGGGGATTAGCGGTACGATTGATGGCGGGGCGGGGAATCTAATTCTAATTGGCGATGAGTTAGATCTTACTGGGAGGATATCGGGAACGGGGAATGTAACCCTGCAACCCCTAACCCCAAGTCAAGGGATACAACTGGGAGGAACAGATAATCAGAGTCCGAGTGTTTTAGAGTTAACTACAGCCGAGTTGAATGTACTGCAAAATCGTTTTAGCTCCATGACAATTGGTGGGAGCAATAGCGGTGGTGTAATTACGTTAGCGGGGGATATCACGTTCAAAACCCCGGTTACGTTGCAAGTTCCTCAGGGTCATGGTTCAATCAATACCACCGGGGGAACGATTCGGGGAGAGGAGAATGGGGCGATTACCCTGGAAGCGAATCAGGATATTATTACAGGTGATATTTTTAATCGCGATCGCGCCTTAAGTCTGGAGAGTCACCAGGGGACAATTACCACCGGAAACCTGCAAGCGGGTGCGATCGCGCTAACCACGAATGGCGGTACGATTAGCATTGCCAGTACGGATGGGATTAGGTTTTCCGGTTCAGGTTTAATTCAAACCCATGGCGGAAACATTATTCTCAGAGGAAGAGAGATTAAGGGGGGTGGGATTACCCTGAATAGTGGTAATCCCATGGGTGATGGGGGAGATATTTATCTTAACGCGAATTCGGGTGACTTGGCAATGGGTAATCTGAATAGTCAGGGATTGAGGGGAGGTGACATTCAAATTCAAGCCGCCGCCAACATCAGCGCAGGTGCGATAAATAGTCGAGGGAGTTCCGGGGATGGCGGAGATGTCACCCTGAGTGGGATGGGAGATATTCAGGTGAATACGATTAATACTCAAGGGGGAAATCAGGGGAGGGGGGGTGATGTGGATATCAGCGCCAGCCAATATCTCCGGGTGAGGGATACCTTTACCGATGACAATGGCACAGACGCCAGTATTTCCACGGTTGGCGGTAACGCTGGGGGAGAGATTATCCTTCGCCACGGCGGGAATGAACTTACCCCCTTTTCCGTCAAAGAGGCACAAATTAATGGTACAGCCGGGGTTATCACCACGGGAGAAACGCAAATTATCCCAGTGCGATCGTTCTCTCGGAGTTACCGAGAGGGAAAGATACAAATTCTGCGCCAGGATCTCCCCATTCCTACGATTAAACATTCACCGATCAATCCTATAGATATCCTGCCACCGCATCCAGTCAGCGAACCCCTTAACCTAGAGATTGACAGGTTGGTACGAGAAGCATTTCCAGAATCCACCCCCTCTGTCTCCTCAACACCCCCCACCGCCACCACTGAAGTGATTCACCAAGAAAGCCAATTCACGAATGCTTATACCCGTTATCTGGGGATTAAGACGCCTCGTACCGTTACCCCCCAAGAAACTCAAACCAAGTTGAGTGAAATTGAACAACTGACTGGGAGTAAACCTGCCATCATTTACGCCTTTTTTACCCCCCAATTCTCAACCTCAGAACCAACCCACCCCAACGATCAAACCACTGAATCAACCAACAGTCTCTGGCGATTCAACCCTTCCATTCCTCAACACCAAAAACCTGCCATCCTCACCAATCCTCAACCCAGCGATCAATTAGAACTGGTGTTAGTCACGGCGTCTGGCGATATTATTAAACGTTCTGTACCCGGTGCAACCCGAGAGACAGTGCTACAACAAGCGCTAGAATTTCGTCGTGCGGTGACGAATTTCCTCTTTCCCTCTCCTTATAAACCTTCAGCACAACAGCTTTATCAGTGGTTAGTCGCTCCCCTAGAAGCGGAATTAGCAGCCCAACAGATTACAAGTCTTAGCTTTATCATGGATAGCGGGTTGCGTTCCTTACCGATTGCTGCCTTGCATGACGGGACAGGATTTATTATTGAAAAGTACAGTGTGGGGTTAATGCCTAGTTTTAGCCTCACAAATACTGATTATCAGACTATTAAAGATACTCCTGTTTTAGCGATGGGGGCGTCTGAATTCCAGGAACAAGACCCGTTACCGATGGTTCCCCAAGAGTTATTTTTAATTACTCATCAATTAGGGTTGGGTGAGTCTTTTTTGAACCAAGGATTTACTCTAGAGAATCTCCAACAAGCCCGCATTGCCCAACCATTTGGTATCTTACATTTAGCCACCCATGGTGAATTTAAACCGGGTCAAGTTAGGAATTCCTACATCCAGTTTTGGCATAACCGATTAACCTTGGATAAACTGCGGCAGTTACATTTAGATAATCCCCCGGTAGAATTGTTGGTGTTAAGTACTTGTAGTTCAGCATTAGGGGACAAACAAGCCGAGTTAGGATTTACCGGATTAGCACTACAAGCAGGGGTAAAATCGGCGCTAGGTAGTCTTTGGTCAGTCAGCGATACGGCAACCTTAGGACTGATGACGACATTTTATCAAAAATTAAACCAAGCACCCACCAAAGCCGAAGCCCTGCGTCAAACCCAACTCGCGATGATCCGGGGTGAAGTCCAATTCGATGGGGATGAATTAGTCACGCCATCGCGTCGAATTCCCTTACCTGATCGATTTCTGAATCCAGGAAATGTTAGTCTGAATCATCCCTATTATTGGAGTGCTTTTACGCTGGTGGGGAATCCTTGGTAAAAACCTTGCACTTGTTGGGTCTAAAAATGGCTTTAAACCCTTGTATAGTATAGCTTCCCGATTAATTCAGCAAGCCCTAACTATAAGTAGGTAGGGACAATAAAAGTTAACGCCTGAGATCTTCTTGACCTCCCCTGCCAGCTTAACCGAAAACGTTTCACTCTACTGAATGTTGCTTCTTGAACGGGATGCTTCTGGAGCCACAGATTCAATCACATCGACTTCACCTACCCGATTGAGGGGCCAAAAGCGGACGATCGCTCGTCCAATAATCTTGTCACGCGGGACAAAACCCCAATAGTGAGAATCGTAGCTATTATTGCGATTATCTCCCAACACCAAATAATTGTCCTCAGGCACAGTCACAGGTCCGTAGCTGTATTCGGGTTCCTCTTCGATATATTGTTCCCGCAAGGCTTGATCATTGACATAGACTCGTCCTCCCTTCACCTCCACGGTTTCGCCAGGAAGACCAATCACTCGCTTGATAAAGGCGTCTTTGAAATTTTGCTGCTTGAGCGCATCTGTGGGAGAAAAGACGACAATATCTCCGCGCTGGGGTTGACGGAAGTTATAGCTGATCTTATCAATAATCAAGCGATCGTTAATCTGAAGGGTGGGTTCCATAGAACCCGAAGGGATATACCGCGCTTCTGCCACGAAGCTGCGAATCCCGATCGCGAGAAAAACACTCAAGCCAATGGTCTTGAATCCCTCTACCCAGGGATTTTCTGGCTTTTGTACCGATTGTTTTTCAGGGTCTCGATTTTGGGCACGAGTCATAGCCGTTGAATCACCTTAAGCAATTACGAGTTGGACGATGGAGAAAAATCAGGGGAGGAAAATCAGTGGAGAAAAATCAGCCGATTAGTAGGCTCATCTCTTCCAATTTAACCGAAGCGGTTATAACCGACGGGGTTCCTCTAGTAACTGGACAAAATTCGCTTTAAAGTAGGAATACTGAAGCTATTGGGAATTTTAGCATTTTCTTATGTCCTCTGACTCAAGCTTACTCATCCGCCATGCTCGTATTCTCATGCCCACAGGGGACATTTTGCTGGGAGATGTCCTCACTCGTGGTCGAGAAATTGTCCAAGTTGCCCCAGACATCTCAGCTTCAGCAGATAGGGAAATCGACGCGACAGGGTTAACAGTGTTGCCGGGAGTCATCGATCCACAAGTTCATTTTCGCGAACCGGGCTTAGAACATAAGGAAGACTTATTTACCGCTAGTTGTGCTTGTGCCAAGGGAGGCGTTACCTCATTTCTGGAAATGCCCAACACTCGCCCCCTAACCACAACTCAAGCCGCCTTAGACGATAAGCTGAAACGGGCATCTGAGAAGTGCTTAGTTAACTACGGCTTTTTTATTGGCGCAACACCCGAAAATTTGCCCGATCTGCGTGAAGCACAGCCGACCTGTGGGATTAAGATATTTATGGGTTCAATGCGTGGGGACTTATTGGTGGATAGCGAGGAAGCCCTCGATCCAATTTTTGCCGAGGGAAGCCGACTAATTGCGGTTCATGCTGAAGATCAACGGCGAATCCGGGAACGGCGGGAAAAATTTGCTGGAATTAATGATCCGGCAATTCACTCCCAGATTCAGGATAACCAAGCCGCCCTAAATGCGACTCAACTCGCGCTGAAACTCTCGAAAAAATATCAGCGACGGCTGCATATTCTGCATCTGTCTACCGGGGAGGAAGCCGAGTTACTGCGTCGAGATAAACCCAGTTGGGTAACCGCCGAAGTCACACCCCAACACCTGCTACTCAATACCAGCGCCTACGAGAAAATCGGCACATTGGCACAAATGAACCCCCCCTTGCGATCGCCCCAGGATAATGCCACCCTTTGGCAAGCGCTATTAGATGGCGTCATCGACTTTATTGCCACGGATCACGCCCCTCATACCCTAGAGGAAAAAGCCCAAACCTATCCCAATAGTCCATCAGGAATGCCGGGAGTAGAGACATCCTTAGCCTTAATACTCACCCAAGCCATACAAGGACGCTGTACCATTACCCAAGTCTCCAACTGGATGTCTACGGCTGTGGCTAAAGCCTATCGCATTCCCAACAAAGGCGCGATCGCTCCCGGTTATGATGCCGATTTGGTCTTAGTAGACTTAGAAAATTACCGTCCGGTGAAGCGAGAGGAACTCTTAACTAAATGTGGCTGGAGTCCCTTTGAAGGCTGGAATTTGACGGGATGGTCAGTGATGACTATTGTTGGGGGTCAAGTGGCTTATGAACGGGGAAAACTGCACACAGATGTACGCGGTCAAGCCTTGAGGTTTGATGGGTAAAACTGTGACTTTTTCCTTGGCTTAAGGAGTAATAAACATTCTGCCTTGGAACCTTCTACCCTCTGCCTTTTGCTATCCCTCAAACCTACCTTGTGTGAATGATTAATTAAGGCAAAGGACAAATGACGAATGACAAAGGACAAATGACGAGTGACAAAGGACAAATCCTATGACATTAGAAGCGCAAAAGCGATCGCCACTTAAAGCTATTTTGATCGTCTTGATTGCTTTAATTTTCATTGTTGCCTGTTCTATAGGCGTAACCTTAACTGTTTCAGGAGGAGAGATGTTTGCTGGAAAACGACCCACGAATCTTGGCATTGAGTCAGGGAAATTAACTGCCTGTCCCGAAAGCCCAAACTGTGTCAATAGTCAAGCTCAAGATGCCCAACATAAAATTGATCCGTTAACCTATAAATCAGCACCAGCTAAGGCAATAGCTGACCTGAAAACCGTGATTGAGAACATGGAAAGAACCAAAATTATCACGGAATCAGAGAATTATCTCTACGCCGAATTCGCGACTAAGCTGATGGGGTTCGTCGATGACGTAGAATTTTTCCTAGATGAAGGAGCGAATGTTATCCATGTTCGTTCAGCATCGCGTTTAGGACAATCCGATTTAGGCGTAAACCGCAAACGGGTGGAAACCATTCGCGCCCAATTCAACGAACTGCAAAGCTAACAGGACTTACGCACAAACGCCATTTATGGTAGGGGCACGGCATTGCCGTGCCCCTACAGGTAGCTTGGATATACTATACTTCATCAACCAGCAAATAGGCTGTAAGTGATGGGGACTCACTGCTTTTTCATGTCACGAGCCATTTTGCGGAACATATCCATGCTAGAATCGCTAGAGCTAGCACGGCGGCGCTCAAAACTGTTTGGCTGTGGCTCACTCACTGGTTGGTTTTGAGGAGTTTTTAGCGGTTCAGGAGTGGCGCTGATTTGTTTATTGGAACGGATGACTTGCCCAAAAGCAGAGGTTTCTACCTCCTGCTCTAAACCCTCCCCTAGGTTATCTTTCTTTTTTGCAAACCGCTTCTTTACAGATGTGGGCGATCGCATATAGTTAATATCACCAAACGTCTTGGCGTCATCCGGCTCCAAGAAGTAGGCTCGCCGCTTTTGGGCTTCTGCTGCTTGTTCGGCTTCGTCTGTCTCCTCATCGACGTACTTGCTCTTTAACCCAAATAAATTACTCAGAAATCCCATAGCGAACTAATCCTGCCCTTAATTGATTGCCTTTGTTACTTTATGTTAACAATAATTAATAATTATGTAAATGTTGTTCTAAAACTAGCTGAGTGAGGTAATAAACTGTGTAGTTCTTCTGCACTACATTGGTCAGGGATAGCCTGTAAACCTGTAGAGACGTTGCAGGCAACGTCTCTACAGGATCTATGTAGTTCAAGCCGCAGAAAATTTAACTGGATGGCACTAGCCGCTTGCGGAGGGATTCGGCTCTCCGCTTCGCCGTATCATTCTTCGGTTCATGCTTGAGCGCTGCTTCATACGCCTCTAACGCTTGAGCGGTGAGCTGCTTGCGCTCGTAAACGTGACCCAAGTTATTGAGAGCCGTCACATAATCTGGCTCTCGTTTTAAGGCTTCCTTATACTGGCGAATGGCAATATCGTATTGATCTTGGGCAAAGTAAGCAAAACCGAGAGCATTATGAACCGGAGCTAGATTGGTTTCTGAAGCATCTGGAGCTTTAAGTCCCTTTTGGAATAGAATAACAGCTTGAGCAAAGAGTTTCTTGTCCAGATAGATACTGCCCAACTCGTAGTAGTCTTGGACTGATCCTCGCTCTTTTTGCAGCTTTTTCTCCAACTTGGAGAGGGTGTTTTCGATTTTACGGGTTTTGAACACTTGGCGGATTACTGCCAAAGCTGCAACGCCAAGCAGAACTAACAATATGATTAGATAAGTTTGTGGCAGGGTTTCATCCATAATCCTGGAGAACTATATGAGATAGGTTTCCACTCTTCATGGTAAACCCCAAGCGGCAGCACGTTCAGCTAACCAACCTTCGGCGTGCCAACGTTCGATCGCCTGATTGACTTGTTGTCGCAGTTCGGTATATTGCAATCCTTTAGGCATCACTATCGCCAAAGCTTCACCAGATAAGCGATAGGGGAGCAATCGATACGCTGGGTATTGCTGCACCCATCCTGTCAGAACACTCTGATCAGCGGCAAAGGCATTAGCGTCTCCCGCCTCAATAAGCGATCGCGCTTCTTGGTAGGAGTCAACGCCGACTAATTGGGCATTGGGTAAAGCATACTTGATCACTGGGATTGTACTCGATCCCTTGAGAACTGCAATAGTTTGGTTGTCTAAATCGCTCAACAGATTAATTGAAGCATCTTTGGTGATCATCCCTGCACCATCCAAATAATAGGGGATACTGAAATCAACTAAGCGGGCGCGGGAGTCAGTGATCGTTACTCTAGCGATCGCAATATCAACCCGATCCTCAACTACCACACTCAAGCGATCGCGATTCGTCACTGGCTGCAAAACCACCGCCTCTGGATTCCCTAGCAATTCTTTAGCCAGTCGTCGGGCGATATCAATTTCTAGTCCTTGTAGCCTTCCCGTCGCATCGCGAAAGCCCAAGGGAGGCACATTATCTTTTACCGCAACAATTAATTGACCCCGTTGCTCAATTTCTGCCAATTCAGCCGGATAAGCGGATGGAGGTTGTAAAACAGCCACCCCCATCAATCCAAGTGCTAAACCGACGTTAAAAAATCTTTGGGCGATCATCGGTTTCATTTGAGATTAGTGATTGAGCAGCAGGGATTGGAGAAGTGTTGAGTATGTAGGGGCGGGTTTAGGGAATGAAAGCGCAAGCTATTGATGATAACCTTGGTTCAAAACCCGCCCCCTGCTTCCCCTGCTCCCAGACGTGCCATGGCACGTCTCTACATTGCTCCCCCTGCTCCCTCTGCGATCTCAACCGACACACTCTAACGAACTTACTTCGCGCCTTGGCTAGCAAGTTCTACAACCTTTTGAAAGCTGGCGGGATCTAATACAGCTAATTGTGCCAACATCTTGCGATTGATTTGAATATTCGCCTTTTTCATCTGACCCATAAGCTGACTGTAGCTTATGCCATGCTGACGAGCGGCTGCATTAATGCGAGTAATCCAGAGGCGGCGAAAATCCCGCTTGCGCTTGCGGCGATCGCGATAAGCGTTCCGCAGTGCTTTCATCACCTGTTGATTGGCTGTACGGAAGAGTTTGGAGTGAGAACCCCGATATCCTTTTGCCAGCTTGAGAACTTTCTTGCGTCGTTTCCGGGCGACGTTACCCCGTTTTACTCTTGTCATTGACTGTTCCTATTTGATACGAGCTAGATGGTTATTCGTCTAAAGCAGTCTAAAAATAGGGAAGCATCAGGCGCACATTATCGGCATCCCGTTCATTGACCAAGTTCAATTTCGACAGACGCCGCTTCCGTCCTGAGTTTTTGCGCTCCAGCAAGTGACTCTTAAACGCCTTGCGTCGTCTAATTTTACCGTTTCCGGTGGGTCGAAAACGTTTCGCGGCTGCTCTACGGCTTTTTAGTTTCGGCATAAACAATTTGAAATAAGGACACAATCTATAATTGTACTACTGTTTCGGTCTGTATCGTAAAGATTTAATCTACACCGGGCTATGTCAGGGTGAGAGGCAATACGGTTGGGTTAAGGGAAGCAAGGGCTGTAGGGGCGACCCGCCGTACTCAATTGGCATCACTGAACCCTTAATTTTATCGGGTCGCCCTAGACAAAAACCGCGAGATTTTAATCATAAATGGCAACAATCGCGACAATTCCAGGTCAACACCACCCGGTATTTTTAATTATCGGATAATACTGTAGGGGCGACCCGCCGTACTCAATTGGCATCACTGAACCCTTAATTTTATCGGGTCGCCCTGGACAAAAACCGCGAGATTTTAATCATAAATGGCAACAATCGCGACAATTCCAG
>NZ_JAVKBY010000276.1:0-4581 GCF_040222985.1 Coleofasciculus sp. F4-SAH-05 | reverse complement strand
TAATTTAACGATTAATAGATTCAATGCCACTAATTTTAATAAGAAAGAAAAATCAAAAAAAGACAAGCTAAACCTGGGAATGACTAATCGGCAAGAAATTCAGCTTTTTTGCAGCTATAAATTAAGCAAAGAGTTGGGATTAAAAATATTTTTTAATCGAGAGAATTGAAACTCGCAAAAAAACGGTTTTGATCAGCAAAGATTTGGCTTTTATTGTGGTATATTTTTTGAAAATGAAAACCCCCTGGGGGAACGAGGGGGGTCCGGAGTTGGGCTATGGGAAATCGGGATTATTTGGCAATTTTGGGTCCCATCCCAATCTTACTGGCATAGATGGCGCGATCGCCGAGTTCGTCTTCTATCCGGAGTAGGCGGTTGTATTTGGCAACTCGTTCACTGCGACAGAGGGAACCGGTTTTGATTTGACCCGCACGAGTGGCGACGGCTAAATCCGCGATCGTGGTATCTTCGGTTTCGCCAGAACGGTGAGAGATAACCGAACGGAAGCCATTGCGAGTGGCAAGTTCAATGGTTTCTAAGGTTTCGGTTAATGATCCGATTTGATTGAGCTTAATTAGGATCGAATTCCCAGCCGCTAAATCAATTCCCTTTTGCAAGCGAGTGGGGTTGGTGACAAATAAATCATCGCCAACTAATTGGATGCGAGACCCAAGTTTTTCCGTCAGCAGTTTCCAATTATCCCAATCGTCTTCATGTAAGCCATCTTCAATGGAAACAATCGGATATTGACTGACTAATTGATCCAGATAATCAATAAGTTCACTCGGGGCGTGAGATGAGCCTTCATAGAGATATTGCCCATCTTTGTAAAATTCACTGGCGGCGACATCCATGGCTAACGCCACTTGTTCCCCTGGTTTATACCCAGCTTTTTCGATAGCAGCAATTAGAAATTCCAAAGCGGCTTTATTGGACTCTAAGTTCGGCGCATAGCCCCCTTCATCACCCACACCCGATAGCAGCTTTTTCTCTTTCAAGACTTGGGAGAGGGCGGCGAATACTTCCGCCCCCCAACGCAGCGCGTCTTGAAAGGTATCAGCACCCACCGGGACAATCATAAACTCCTGAAAGTCTACATTATTATCCGCATGGGCACCACCGTTAATTACATTCATTAACGGAACCGGGAGAAGATTGGCAAGGGGGCCACCTAGATAGCGATACAGGGGAAGTTGCAATTCATTCGCGGCGGCTTTGGCATTGGCGAGAGAAACTGCCAGGATAGCATTGGCACCCAGTTCATTTTTATTTTGGGTTCCATCCCGATAAATCATCGTCTGGTCAACGGTGGCTTGGTCTAGGGCGTCCATGTCCAGGAGTTCGGGGGTGATTTTCTCTTTGATGTTACGGACAGCCTTGAGGACGCCTTTACCGTTGTAGCGATGAGAATCACCATCTCGCAGTTCGTGGGCTTCAAAGGAGCCGGTAGAGGCACCACTAGGAACTTGTGCCAATCCCAGGGCACCACTGGCGAGGCGAACTTCGGCTTCCACGGTGGGACGTCCCCGCGAGTCGAGAATTTCTCTGGCGTCAATGGCTTCAATTGGGGCTTCGGGTTTATCTAACATGGTTTTTCCTCTAAGTTGCAATGACTCCAGGGTTCAGGATACGTCTGAAGTCGTGGACAAACAAGTGGGCTTAAGGAAGTTTTCGATCCCCAGCGCTGATATCCGGACTCCGGTTGCGGTTCGACAGATCACCTAAAATCTGCTTAAATCTATGCATAACTTATTATGTGGTTGTTATGCATAGATTAGAAGATCTAGTTCAAATTGGGGAAGCTGCCAAGATTCGGGGTGTTAGAGCTTTACTGCCAGCAACACGGATGGGAATCGGTCTACACACTAAAAGATATTGGTTCAGGACTGAACTATAAGAAGCGTGGTTTGCTGAAGTTGATTGACTTGCTTCAGCGCAATGAGGTGGAACGGTTGCTGATCACCGACAAAGATCGACTGTTGCGGTTTGGGTCTGAACTAATCTTTGCACTCTGCGAAAACAACGCAACGGAGATCATTATCCTGAACAAGCCAGTGAACCAAGAGCCAGAGCAAGAGCTTGTCGAGGACGTTCTGGCGGTCATTACGGTGATGTCGGCTCGACTATACGGGAAGCGGTCACGTCGCAACTTAAAGGCGATGCAAGCAATCTACCGCCGCACAAAAGACGAACCATCGCGTTCTAAGTTGCTGGATTTGATACACAATGACCCAACCTCTGATCCTTGGCTGCATCGGGTGTTTCGTACTCAATACCAGCGCGGACACACCTTTGTTCGTAACCAGATTGTTTACCAAGGTGGCGGTTACACCTGCAAGGGACTCACCCGCAATACAGTCAAACTGGAAGTTCAAGGACTAGAGAAAGGTAAGCGGATTACGCTAAAGCTGAAATGCCGTCATACCGTGTCTGGACAGATTCGACTAATCTGCAATGAAGACGGTCAACTAGAAGTCCATTGCACTCGAAAAAGAATGCTGAGTCCTTCCACGCTCCAGGTAGAGCAAGAAATTGGTATCGACAAGGGATATACTGAAGCGTTCTACACCTCGGATGGGGACAGCATTGCAGGTGGACTCGGACATCTTATGACCGAAAAAACGAAGCGCATCACCCGCACAAATCGCAACCGCTACAGATTACGTTTTCATGCCAAAAATAACCCAGAAAAGTCAGCAATGATTCTAAAGAACAATCTGGGTTACAAAGTCAAATCGCGCAAACTTAAACGTGAAAAGGCAACCATTCAAAATTTCATTCGCAAAGATTTAAGGCGAGTCATCACCTCACCGATTCGCATCTTTGCAGAAGACCTCACCTCGCCTATCAAAGGAAAGCAGCAAGCGAAGCCAATTAATCGCTTTCTTGACCAATGGATGAAAGGTGAGTTACAAGCTTCAACCCTTGAAGATCGCATTGGAGACTGGATCAACTGTGTCTGTGGTGAATCCAGCTTATACGTCGCAAATGTGTTCTCGTACCGGGACGTTATTGGGTCAACGGGATGGGGATCGTTTTATCTGTTATACAGGGGACGTAATTCAAGCAGACAAAAACGCTGCATTGAACATTCTGCATCGCGGCTCTGATAGCGAGATTACTCGCTTTCTGAAATATGCAGAAGTCCGCACCATTTTACTGGTGCGGACGGTTCGATACTTAGCTTCGATTGGAAAGTCTGTATCTGAAGCTCTAAACTTGGGTTGGCTAAACCTTAAGTTTAGAGCAGAAGCGTTACGACTTGAAGCGGAGTATCACAAGTGCGGGGTGCTAGGTACGGTTAAGCTCCGGTGGGTGGGAGAAGTGCCTTGCTTCACCAACGTCCCTAACGACAACCATCAACGGATGAAACCAGCAATATGAGACACTTCTAGCTTATCTACATAGATTTGCAGAGATTTAGTTCACCCCTCACAGACACAGAAACAAATCATTGAATGGAGTCCTCTGATGGGAAAGGAAACCAAGGGGAGAGCGCAGCGTAACGCACCTTCCCGCTAAATCATCACAAAATCTCCCTGACTCATTTGACTAGCTTGAACGCCCAGGAGGGTAACTAACACTGCACCACTGTTATTGTCATGAATCAACGTATAATCTTCAACTTGCTCAATCCGCAGTTGGTTAAACGTCAAACCCGAGCCCAACGCCAAGGAATCTTCACTAACTTTAAAATCAACAATCGTATCCATTCCTGCACCCAAATTTAACAGGAATTGATCCGCACCTTCATCGCCATGAAGTTCATCAACTCCCGCACCACCACTGAGAAAATCATCCCCAGCACCGCCGACTAAAATATCCATGGAATCGCCGCCGATCAGCGTATCATTTCCTTGATCACCAAATAACCAATCAATCCCATCACCGCCGTAGAGACGATCATTTCCACCATCACCCCGAATTAGATTAAACCCACTATTACCAGAGAGAATATCATCACCCTCATTGCCAAAAAGTTGATCATTCCCGAAACCGCCTTGAATCCGATCCTCACCCATACCGCCATAGATGATATCGTCGCCGTACTCACCGATGAGTTTGTCGTTTCCGCTATCACCCCAAAGATAATCGTTCCCATCGCCACCACTGAGAAAGTCATCCGCTGCACCCCCGCGCAATTCATCGTTACCCATCAATCCCAGGAGGATATCCTCTCCACTTCCACCTATCAGGCTGTCATGATTCGCTGTACCAAATAGGGTTAAGTTGTTAACTGGATTAACGGTAATCGTAACGGTGGCGGTATCCGTATCTTGTCCATCGGTAATCGTGTAATTAAAGCTATCATCACCACTAAATCCAGCGGCGGGAGTATAGAGAAGATAGTCGTCAGTTGAGTCATTGGGAGTTCCCCGTTGATCACGAGTAATTGTACCCCCATTGGTGGAGAAGATATCAAAGGTATCGATATATAAGGTATCGCCATCCAGGATATCGGTCAAGAAACCGGGTTTCTTTGGGTCAAATATTGATATGGCGTTGTCATCCTGAGGAGAAACCCGGTTTCTGGGAATATTCGACCGACGATCTAGGATATCACTATCATTACTGAGGACA
>NZ_JAVKBY010000273.1:0-14845 GCF_040222985.1 Coleofasciculus sp. F4-SAH-05 | reverse complement strand
GAACCTACTCCAGTACAAAGAAAGGCTTTAGATTTATTGGGTGTCAGCCTGATTTGTACCCAGTGAAGCCGAAAGACAAATCGCCCTAAGCCGGGACATGCATACGGTGTAGCGATTTGTCAAAGGGGAACTTCAGGTTAAGGTAGGGGAAGAGTAGAAGAAGGTGGTGTTTCTATTTAAGGTGATTTTGCCTGAATTGCCTGTAAGCTATATTGGCTATTGAAATATATAGGACTAAACCATGGCTGCCACAAAGCCGACTACAGTCAGTGAGATAGTATTTGAACAAAGAGACTCTGAAATATTTAAGATACCTGATACAAGAACACGTCTCGACACTTTACAAAAGTATTTCTTTCCTCGCCTAGAAGTATTACTTAGACATACTTTAGATGTAATACAAACAGTCTATGATGTAAATCCCTATGAGCGAATGACCTTTGTTTACGCTCCAAGTCACAGGAAAACAGCACGTCAGAATTTTGACCATGGTCAAGTGCATATTGGATTGTCTGGGAAGCGTAGAACAGATAGGACACTTACCATCAAACGTCGAGACGGAAAGCCATTTTTATTCCATCCAACTCGTCTTACATATAGTGTAGACTCAAAAGGAGGGTTGTTTGTCAAACTAATCCCATTTAACCAAGGAGTAGATCCTCAATTTGTCTCTGCTGTCGCTGATTTAATTCGCGATAATCTTGATACACTTTCTCCAATTTTTGCCCTTACTCATATTTCACACAGTAGTGCTGAACAATTTGTCCATATCAAAAATGCTTTTACAGATGAAGAAGTGGGATATGACGGAATTAGACTATTATCTCCTCTGCACTACTTCCCGCTCAACATCAATCGCGGTCTTGTTAATCTAATTTTGGCATTTATAGCTCTCTATCCTTTGCTGGATTCTCTATTCTGTATTGCAGAAGGCGAACTACCTAAACTGTCTCAAATGCTTAAAAATTTTAAGAACTGGTATCTCTCAGATGAGGAAGAATATGAAGAAAAACTAGACTCTAATGATGAAAGCAGTGATTTCACGGACTTACCAGAGTTAGAAAGTTATTCCTTTGTCAGAGCAGGTCTATGGTGGTCTGTTCTAGCTCGTGATAAATGGAAGTGTTGTAGTTGTGGGCGATCAGCAAAAGATGGAATAACGCTGCACGTCGATCATATTAAGCCTCGTTCATTAGGCGGTACGGACGATATAAAAAACCTTCAAACATTATGCTTAAAATGTAACATTGGTAAGAGTAATAAAGACAGTACGGATTTGAGATGAAAAAAAGGGTAATTACGTGGAAGAGATAGAGGTGCGATTACACTCCCCCGTATTCCGAAAAAACCTAACCCCCTAACCCCCTTCCCTGCGAGGGAAGGGGGAACAAGAGTTCCAGCATTCCGGCTCCCCTCTCCTTGCAGGGAAAGAGGAACAAGAATTCCGCTATTCCGGCTCCCTTCTCAAGAGTAGAAGAGGGGCTGGGGGAGAGGTTAATCCATGCGATCGCATTACATTACTAATATGACTCAAAAACCCTTAACCTAGATGAAAGCAGAGGTCTTACAGTAATTAAAGTAGAGTGGACTATGCCCACCTTACTGTTCCAGTATTGAAGATGGAGCTAATGCAATGCTATTGGAATTAAAGCGATTTAATATACCACCCGGTCATAAAGTCTTTCTAGAGGATGTAAACTGGCAAGAATTTGAAACTATTTTAGAAGAGTTAGGAGAACATCGGGCGTCAAGAGTCGCCTATGAGAACGGACTATTAGAAATTATGACGCCCTTACCAGAGCATGAAACCAGTAAATTGTTTATCACTGATTTTATTGGGATTCTTCTGGAAGAACTAGATATTGATTTTTATCCGCTTGGTTCTACTACCTTTAAAAATGAGGATATGCTCAAAGGCATAGAACCCGATAACTGCTTTTATATTCAAAATGAAGCCGCAGTAAGAGGAA
Organism: Coleofasciculus sp. F4-SAH-05; assembly: GCF_040222985.1. NCBI lineage: Bacteria > Bacillati > Cyanobacteriota > Cyanophyceae > Coleofasciculales > Coleofasciculaceae > Coleofasciculus > Coleofasciculus sp. F4-SAH-05. The sequence continues at coordinate 12,875 of NZ_JAVKBY010000273.1, read as the reverse complement.
AGGAACGATTAGACTTATCCGTCGATCCCCCTCCAGACTTAGCTTTAGAGATAGATGTAACGTCTCGCACTCATCCGAGTATTTATGAAGCTTTAGGAGTGCCTGAGCTTTGGCGATTTGAGAAGGGCAAGTTACAGATTAATGTATTACAGGATGGGCAGTATATCGAGTCAGGGTTTAGTCCGATTTTTCCTAACCTACCACTTGTTGAGGTAATTCCCCAATATTTGAGCCAGGTAAAGACTGAGGGTAGGAATAAGACGATGAGAGCTTTTCGAGCTTGGGTACGGGAACAAATTACAGGAGAATGAAATTTTAGCGAGTTGTTAAGGTAGAAAAAGATGAAGTCAAGGAGGAAACCATGCCTGAGCAAGACTTAAGTAATGTAGCCAACACACCAAGTACCGAAGGCAGTTCCCAAGAAGACAACTCTGCTGTAAGCGACAATCACGTTTTAGCCAAGTTAATTCTTGAAATTCAGCAAACGCCAGAAGAGTATTTACCGAATTTACTGCAAATCGTGCGCCTATTCCGTGAAAGCGTGACAATGAAGCCAGTGCGATCGCAGGTTTCGGAACAGGCAATGGACGAAATTAAGAATCCTGATCCTGTAAAGAAATCAGTACGACAGATTGCGCTGAGTGAATTATTGCGATCGTGGCGAGAGGAAGGAGATGAGCAGGAGCAAAAAGAAACTTGGGAAATTCTAGAGAAAGCTTTAGATGAAGACGGTGTTTCTATTTAATCAACCATTCCATGAGCAGAGTAGTTTTGCTAGATTCTGGCCCATTAGGGATGGTAACTAACCCTAGAGCTACACCCATATCTTTGGAGTGCCAACTTTGGTTTGATTCTTTGGAATCAAGAGGCTACGAGGCTATGTTACCCGAAATCGCTGATTATGAGGTGAGGCGCGAATTGCTTCGAGTTGGGAAGGTGGTGAGTATCAGACGACTCGATCAACTCAAAGCTGCAATTACCTACCGCCCTATTACTACAGCAGTAATGCTCAAAGCGGCTGAACTTTGGGCAGAAGCACGAAGAAGAGGAAAACCAACGGCAGATTCCAAAGCACTGGATGGGGATGTGATTTTGGCGGCTCAGGCTATATTGGTGGAAGAGGAGGGAAATGAAGTGATAGTTGCTACAACTAATGTGAGGCATCTGTCTGAGTTCGTTGATGCCCGTGAATGGCGACTAATCTAGATTATGCTAGTATTAGCAACCAAGTCTATTCTTTTTATAAAAAATTAGAGATGAAATCGCTACAAGAATATATTAGTATTATTCGTCCTGATGACAATGGCACATTTGTAGCATATGTGCCAGCAATTCCGAGTTGTCATGCTTGGGGACGAACGCCAGATGAAGCACTTAATGAGCTGGCTTGTGTGTTTGAGATGATTAAAGAAGAGTACGAAGAAGAGGGACGGCTATTGCCTTCAGAGGTTGAAATAATGACCGTCAGCGCTTAGGAAACTGAGGTAGATCTCTCTTAGAGAAATCCTCCTACTCAGATAAAAACATCTAACCAATTTGCATTTAGGTTGACTTGGCATACAGTTAGGTTTACTATAGTTATAGAACCTAGACAACTTAATAGTGTATGCAAAGGAAGTGTATTCACCTTGCCACCTAACGTAATTTAGGTTAAAACAACGAAATGCAAGCTAAAGTGAGTACCCTAGAGAAAGTCCTCAAGCGTCTTGGTTTTCAGAAGGTGAAGAAGAAGTGTGCACATGCTCGATGGAAGCATCCAGATGGACGAGCAACTACTGTCCCAAATCACGGTTGTAATGAAGTTGGAGGTTGGCTGCTTGATAGAATTCTAAAGGAGGATATTAAGATAACTGAAGCAGAATTTAATGACTTAACATAAGTAAAACATATAATTATATATTAAAAATCGGAAAAATTCTTACATTGGAGATAAAGATCATAAAAGAAATGTCATAGGCGTTAGTTGACTCCAAGTTGTCTAGGTGCATTTAGCAAATGTGGCAATAAGTATACTTCCTCTGGCATACATATATATAGTTAAACCTGTTCCTTAGCTTTAGGAGGGGGTTTTTTAGTCTAAATGTCATCGTCCCTTGCCTCCCAGCACTATAAGGACTATCGCTTCCCCACTTCGGGAGGGGTCACTCTTAGCGAGCGCCCCTTGACTCCAGAAATGCGATCGCACTCTCGTATCCAGGACATGCGATCGCCTCCCCTCATCCTCCAATAACCGCTTTTTGCGCCGTTGCTAGAGACACAGATACGGTTTCCTCATCCGGTTGCGGGTCAAATACCACGACAAACGACGCATGAGGTATAAGCTGACGCAGACACCGCAAATGACCATCCGCATCAGACCGACTGCGGAACCGACCCACGATCGTTCGTTGCATATTCGGTAGGAGTTGAGCGATCGCCCACGGAGTTAGCCGTTGTCGGTAAGTGATTTGATTGGAATTGTATGGCATGATTAGATAGTCCGTAAGGAACAAAGGAAAGGGCGTTAGTCAGTCTCTTGGTGGGGATGTACTAACGCTTTTTCTTTTATGATTAAAGAGCCATACACAATATTTGTCAATTGTCAATACTTGACGCTAAGTTTTAACGCTACTTTAGTGGGAACATTCAGTCACTTATGAACCTGAGAGCCTTGAGAAAACGCGCAGGGCTGATTATCCGTAATGTCGCTCGTGAACTAAAATGCTCCGAATCTTCAATCCGCAACTGGGAAAAGGGGAGAACAACACCAATGATGGAAGTTTGGCAAGTATTCCGCTTGCGTGACTTGTATCAATGCACGGAAGAAGAGTTAGTGCAGGCGGTCAAAGAGTCGATGCTAGAAGAAACACAGCCGTGATGTTTAGGAAGTGCGATCGCACCTTACCCTCTCAGCCTCTAGGATTGAGACAGGGCGCGTAGGATGGAGTGTTCCCTACCTTACTGGTAGAGACAAGATAAAATATCTACAAAGCCGCAACCCGCTACTATATGGTGCATCCCATTCTCGACCAACCCGATATTTTGCAAATCCTGTTCCATCCTAAACCGGACACAACAGGCAAACCGCGATCGCCAAATATCCACCTCATTGAGGTTGAAGTCGAACCGAGACTCTTTCTCAGAGGACGATTATACGCCGCCGCTAGCAATTCACCAGCGATTCTATTTTTCCATGGCAACGGTGAAATTGCGGCTGAATACGATAGTATCGCCAAAATTTTCACTGTCTTGGGCATTACCATGTTAGTGATTGACTATCGGGGCTATGGTCAAAGTGATGGCACATCCACCACCTCTAATCTCCTGGCTGATTCCCTCAAGGTATTCGGCGCTTTTGGCAATATTTTAACGGCGCATCAACTGTTTCCCCAACGACTTTATGTGATGGGGCGCAGTCTGGGTAGTGCTCCCGCCATTGCTGTTGCTAATTGCGCTCAAGATCAATTAGCCGGACTGATTATTGATAGTGGCTTTGCTGATACCTTTGCCTTGCTTAAACGTCTTGGCTGGCAGGGGAGAGGGAATGAAGACGAGCGTTTGGGAGTTAGGAATACCGAGAAAATTAGCCAAATTCTTGTGCCAACATTGATTATTCATGGTGAGAAAGATTCGTTAATTCCGCCGCAACAAGGAGAAAAACTTTACAACGCCTGTGCCGCTCCAAATAAGCAGTTGATCCGGATTAAAAATGCGGGTCATAACACCTTGCTCCGCATGGGGATGTGGCAATACTTTGAAGTGATCCAGAAATTTGTCCTCAGTAAATTAGTGTTAGACGAAGCCTCACTATTGCAGTTACTATTACGTCCCCGGCTAAATAATCAGATTACGCCTCTGGAACTCTACCCCGTGACTGTCGCTGTTGACTCTCAGGTAAAGGTTCAAGGAATCCTCTACCCAGCGGCAACTGATGCCCCAGTTATTCTCTATTTCCCTAATATTAATGAGTTGGCAGTGGATTGTAATTCTATTGCCAAGTTATATCGGCGGATCGGAGTGACATTATTGGTGTTTGATTACCGGGGTAATGGTGTCAGTGAAGGTCAAGCCACATCCAGTAATGTGTTAACGGATGCGGTAACGATCTTTAACCAGGTTGGTGATATTTTACAGTCAAAAGGGCTTTCCCCAGAGCAACTCTATGTTCTAGGGCGAAGTCTGGGAAGTGCCGCCGCGATTGAAGTGGCAAGGCAAGCGGGAACTCAATTGGCGGGGTTAATTATTGAAAGTGGTTTTGCTCAGCAGTTTCCGCAATTGTCTTATTTGGATACCTCGGCGGTAGACACCAAGGTTACAGGTGATGTTTTTGGCAATCTACAGAAGATGGGAGAAATTACGATCCCATCTCTAATTATTCATGGGCGAAAAGATACCGTCATTCCTGTTTCTGAAGGGCAAGAACTTTACTACTACTGTGCCGCACAAGATAAAAAGCTGGTGCTGATTGAAAATGCGGGTCACAATATTAGAATCTCTCTGGATCACAAGCAGTTTTTTAATGCCATTCAGCAATTTGTTGGCAATTCAGAGCCATAATCAGTAGTATTATAGCAACCGCCATAGCTGTTAGGACACATCATTTATGTAGAGACGTTGCATGCAACGTCTCTACAATGGTGACTTGTTACAACATCGCCATGACACCGAAAATCAGAAATAATACGCCTCCTAATGCTGTTACCAACCGTTCAGAAATTCGTCCTGCAATTAACCGTCCACCAATTACTGCGATCGCGGTGCAAATCCCATGACCTAAAATCGCCCCGACAGTAACGCCAACAGGTTGATGGGCGGCGGCTAAAGCGATGGTGCTAATTTGGGTGCGATCGCCCCACTCCGCCAGAAATGTCATAGTAAAGGCTTGCAGTAGAATAGCGAAATTGCCAGACTGTAACTTATCTTTGCCTGAACCTGCGATCGCGCCATCCTGATTCTGCTTGGCGACTTCCACCGCCGCTTCCTTTGCGCCTGTATTTTTAGCTTGAGCGGGCATTTTACTGGCATCATACAATAGTTTGAAGCCAAATCCTAAAAATAAGGCAATTTCCCCATAATTGATATAGTATTCAGGCAGCAACGACACCACCTGTCCCAATAATACCGATAGTACTGTCATCGCTGCTAACGCCGCCAGAACTCCCAAAAAGACCAGCCGCCGCGAATAACGCATGGATAAGATAACGCCAATAAAAAACGTCTTATCCCCTAACTCAGAAATCGTAATTAGTAATAATCCGGCAGTAAATCCAGTTAACATTTTTACAAGCTCCTTAACCAATTGCCGTTGATGGAGCTTGATGAGAAAAGGCAGACCCCACCCAGCTCACATCAACTTGTGAACTCAGTGAAAGTCTCGCTACCAAGGAACTAACTATTCAGATCAGATTCTGTAGATTAAAATGACCTGATGCTTCAATCCCTTGTCACCTGAACCAGGCTCATCACCAGTATGTTGATTCAGGTATCCTGGTAATCTTTTACCAGGAGCTACTCCCTTTCCTTCTTTTTTAAGATAGCATAATTTATTTTTTTATCGAATATTCTCAGAGATTCAATTCAGAAGCTATTTTCCATATCTATTCATTTTTAATTCATATTTATTTCATCTTTTAAAGTAAGTAGTCTAACAAAATTCCTTAATATACCGTAGGGTGGGCAATGCCCACCAGCCAAAATATCAGTGACCTTCTACTTAAGGCAGCTTTGAATTAGATATTCGACATCTTGAAGAAGTCAGGACTCTGATCAAACCCGATCCAGTTTCCATAGCACTACTTGCACAAAAGCGAAAGATTACCTTCTCTTAACGTTATCTTGTTATAATATAAGTTTTTCTCAATCGTAGAGATAGACACAGGCAACATCCGTCTATACCTGATCAGCTTGACTAAATTTTCAGTATCAGTGGTAGCAAATTTAGGTTCAAAGTCCTGGACAATGATTCTCCACAAACCAATTGACGAATCTTGCCGAAACCTGCAAGCTTGAAAAGAACTGACAATCCGTCTATAAACAGTAAAGGATAGCTAACCGTTAATTAGGGAGCAGTCTAAAGAAAACCTAAACAAGACGCAGGTAGAGTTCATGTCAGATGGTCAGACGAATACTGCTGAGAACACTGACATTAGCTGATACTTAGTCTGCTCCCCTTTGACGCTGTACCCTAGAGCATACCCTGGCATACTCTGTACAACTTAACCAAAAGGAGAATTTCATGGCACCTATCAAAGTCGGCATTAATGGATTTGGTCGCATTGGACGCCTAGTTTTCCGGGCTGGACTAGAAAACCCCAATATCGAGTTTTGCTGCATTAACGACCTGGTTCCGCCAGAGAGTATCGCCTATTTGTTAAAGTACGACTCCACCCATGGTCGGTTCAACGGTACGGTAGAAGCCAAAGCCGATGCCATTGTGGTCAATGATCAGGTAATCCCCTGCGTCTCGATCAAGAATCCAGAGGAACTACCCTGGGGGAAATACGGCGTCGAGTATGTGGTTGAGTCCACAGGTCTATTTACCACGTATGACGGTGCATCCAAGCACCTCACCGCCGGGGCGAAGCGAGTCGTCATCTCGGCTCCCACCAAAGAAAAAGACCCGGAAAAAGTCCCTACGCTCTTGATGGGTGTAAATCATCAGAGCTACGATCCCAACAAGCATACGGTTGTATCCAACGCCAGTTGTACTACCAACTGCCTCGCTCCCATTGCCAAAGTCATTCAAGACAACTTTGGTTTTGCAGAAGGTTTAATGACCACCGTTCACGCCATGACGGCTACCCAACCCACCGTAGACGGACCGAGTAAGAAAGACTTGCGGGCTGGACGTAGTGCGGCTCAAAACATTATCCCCGCCTCTACCGGTGCAGCCAAAGCTGTTACCTTGGTTCTACCTGAACTCAAAGGTAAACTCACCGGGATGGCATTCCGCGTACCCACGCCCGATGTCTCGGTGGTTGACCTCACCTTCCGTACTGATAAAGCCACCAGCTATCAAGAAATCTGTGACGCGATGAAGAAAGCCTCGGAAGGAGAACTCAAAGGGGTTCTGGGATATACAGATGACTCCGTGGTGTCCACAGACTTCACCACTGATCCCCGTTCTAGCATCTTTGATGCGGGGGCGGGTATGGAACTCAACTCCAACTTCTTCAAAGTCGTGGCTTGGTATGATAACGAGTGGGGCTATTCTAATCGCATGATTGACCTCATCCTGTCCATGGCAGCGCAAGGGTAAGTAGCGGTAGAACATCCTCGACAAAATCTATCTTGGGTAGGGGTACAGCAAAGACAAAGGCTTGCTTTAATCAAACCAAGTTGCTACCCCCAACAAGGGCGGGTGTGAGTAAAGTTATCGGACATCGACAAAACTTTGCTCTGTTAAACCCGCCCCTGTAGCCCTGTAGCCCTGTAGTTTTGCAAAACTAATCAACTATGGCAAAGCTGATTCTCGTTCGTCACGGACAAAGTATGTGGAACGCCGCCAATCGTTTTACGGGTTGGGTGGACGTTCCCCTCAGTCGTAAATTTCCAAAGTCGGATCATGACCCACCTCAAGCACAGGGATAATGTTTTAGTCTCTGCCCATGGCAATTCCCTGCGTTCAATTGTCATGGTTCTGGATGATCTCAACGAACAAGAGGTTCCAAATCTGAATTTGGCAACAGGTATTCCTCTGGTCTATGACATTGATGCAGATGGCAAGGTCGTAGGTAAAGAAATTTTGGATTGACGAATGACAATTGACAATTGTTTGACAATTCTGAAACTGATTCCGTAAAATCGTATTTTTTTATCTTAGTAGGGGGTTTGGGGGCGTTGTAAGACCCACGCTGTAATTTTAATGAGCGCGTTGGGATACACAACTCCCCCAAGTTAATTTAGGTGACTCAACGTTACCTAAATTAACATTTAACAGTACACGACTAGCCAGTAAATGTTATATAATAGCGGTATGCTGACATTATTTGCATCGTCCTATTCCTTATGGTTTTACAGTTAAGCAAGTACGAATCATACGAAAAGCTGACCGATGGTATGCATCTATCAATATTCAATGCGATGTCAGTATCCCTGACCCTAAGCCCCATGGATATCCGATTGGAGTAGACGTGGGCTTAGATAAGTTTTTAGCTACCAGTGATGGAGTTGTTGTCGAACCGCCTAAGTTTTTTAAGAAACTACAGAGCAAGCTGAAATTGCTGCAACACAGGCTATCCAGGAAAACAAAGCGGTCTAAAAATTACGAAAAACAGCGCCTTAAGGTAGCTCGACTTCACCACCAAATTGATAAGACCAGAAAAGATTTTCATTTTAAACAAGCGCACGCCCTTTGCGACGCGGGTGATATGGTTTTCATGGAAGACCTTAATTACCGCATTACCGAAGAGAGGGTTTCTTGGGAAACAGATGTTGGATATGTAATCTATGATGAGCGCGTTGGGATACACTGGACTCCCCCAACATCAATGTGGTAAACTCACTTGCATAATCCTGATGATGCATCTGCTCACAAAGCTAGTTGAAATTGCTGCACCGTGAGCTGAGCAACGGATTCGATGGTCAACACCGAGGCAAATAAAACTAACCAGTACCGCCCTTGCTAGCGGGAAAGGAAACTGCCTGTGCAGACGATCTCCCGGGGGTTGGCGAAAGCCAAAACTAGGCAAGTGTCGAAATTCCCTGAGCTTCGACAGGCTCAGCTACCGCGTAGCAGAAGGGAAATAACCAGGAAATCCTCAAAGTGATTTGAGGAAGCCCCCACCATAATCTTTGATTTGGTGGGGGAGGATGTCACAGCCAGATCAAGGATACAGTGATGACAGAACCTTTTGCGGATGTCTTTTGGTTGACCTCGGTGAATCGGCATCAATTATTATATGTCAATGGGGCGGCTGAGCAGATGTGGGGTCACACTCCTGAACAATTATTGAGTCATCCAGGAGGGTATCTACAGTGTATCCTCAATGGGATTGAGCCAAGGGATCGAGAGCGAGTGGCGGCGGCTTGGACGCAACCCCCTGGGAGTGAAGTCCCGCAAGAGTATCGAATTGTAAAATCCGATGGCTCAATCCGATGGGTGCGATCGCGCTCTTTTATCTTGCCGAATCCCTGGGGGAAAAGCCAGACAGATGTTCCTCAAATCCTCCTCGCCACGATTACTGAAGATATTACCGAAGACAAACAGGTTAAGGACACGCTCAATCAGCGAGAACAAGAATTTCAAGCCCTACTGGATCATTCGCCCGATATTGTCGCTCGATTTGACCGCCATTTGCGTCATGTCTACGTCAACCCCGTTATTGAACAGGAAACCGGTATCCCCTATCAGGACTTTCTGGGGAAAACCCACCGGGAATTAGGATTACCTGAATCGGTTATCCCCGTGTGGGAGGAATCCTTACAAACGGTGTTCCAAAAGGGTGAGGAAAATGAGAGTGAATTCACGTTCTTGACTCCCCATGGACAACGGTATTATCAATCCCGTCTGGTTCCCGAATTTGCCCCAGATGGTTCCGTCGAATTTGTCCTCAGCCTGTGCCGCGATATTACCGACATTCAGCAGGCTCAACAAGCGGTGCAGGAGAGTGAAGCCCGTTTCCGCACGGTATTTGAGTTGGCACCTATTGGGATGGCGATCGCGAATACTCAAGGGCGGGTTATGCATACCAATCAGGCGATGCAAGATATCCTCGGCTACAGGGCTGACCAATTATTAAATCAGTCGTTCCATCTATTTATCCATCCCGATGATCTGACACAGTGCTATCAAGATTTACATAAATTGATCACTGGGGAAATCACTCACCTAAACGCTGAAAAACGCTATATTCATCACCAAGGTCATGTAGTCTGGGTGCATGTGTCGGCGTCAGCCGTTCGTGGCGCGAATGGGTTATCTGAGTACACGATTGCCCTGATTCAAGATATTAGCGATCGCAAACAAGCGGAATTCCTGCTGCAAGAGGCTCATCTCAATTTAGAACAACGGGTTAGCGAACGCACCGCCGAACTCGAACAAACAAATACCCGCCTCCAGCAAGAAATTACTCACCGTCAGACCATAGAGATACAATTACAACAAGCCAAGGAGCAACTGCAAGCGGTTTTGGATGCAGTACCCGGTTGCGTCTCCTGGATGAGTCGCCAAGGACGATATCTGGGAGTTAATCAATTTTTGGCAGATATGTTCAACCTGTCACCGGACGACTTTGTTGGTCAACCCCTAGGTTTTCTCAATAATAATCCGACATTTGTCAACTATATTGAGCAGTTTATCGCGAGTTCGGTTCAAACTGACCAAAAGATCCTGGAAAATAACATCAATGGTTCCTGTCACTATCACCTCATTGCGACGCAAAAATATCAGCAAGGAACCAATATTGTTTGTGTGGGCATTGATGTCACTCAGAGCCAAAAAGCCCAGCAAGCCCTGCAAAACCAAAAGGATTTCCTGCAAACCATTATTGACACCAACCCCAATATAATTTATGTCAAAGACAAAGACGGTCAGTATATTTTAGCCAATCGCAGGTTTGCCGAACATCGGGGGATTCCTGTCGAGGAATTGCTGGGAAAAACAACCGCCCAACTCCATCATGATGCAGTAGATGTGGAACGCTTACTGGCTGAAGATCAAGAGATATTGACCAGCTTACAGCCGAAGTTCATTCCTGAAGAGTTTTCCTGGGATCAAAACGGTGAAATTCGCTGGTATCAAACCATTAAAACTCCGTTGGTGGCTCCAGATGGACAGGTGACTCAAGTTCTCGGTGTGAGTACCGATATCACCGCCCGTAAACTGGCAGAGGATCTCTTACAACAAAGTGAAGCCCGCTTACGTCTTGCCCTCGATGCCGCCCAGATGGCAAAGTGGGATTGGAATTTGCAAACCGGAATGATTACTTGGTCTTATCGCTTAGAACAACTCTATGGATTGGCATTTGATCGTCCAGAAATTCCCTACGAAACCTTTTTAGAAAAGGTTCACCCAGACGATCAGGAACTGGTCAAGCAAAGTATGAAATGGGCGATTCAAACGGGGGAGGATTATGACCTTGAATATCGAATTATTTGGCCCGATCAGATTGTGCGCTGGATTCAAAGCAAAGGTCAGATTATTTATGACAAAACCGATCAGCCTATCTGGACAATTGGGCTGAACCTAGATGTGACAGAACGTAAGCTGGCTGAAGAACAGCTACGTCAGCGGGAAGAACAATTACGGTTAGCCCTAGATGCGGCGCGTATGGGATTCTGGGATAGAAACCTGGAGACGGAACAAATTACCTGTTCCTATCACCTGCAACACCTGTATGGATTAGATGCCAAAACCACGCAGATTAGCTACAAAACGTTTCTGGAAATGGTTCATCCCGATGATCGCGATCGCGTTCACCAAGCGGATCGACGAGCGATTGATGAGCAGGAATATTGCTATGATATTGAATTTCGGATTATCAGAACCGATGGTAACCTGCGTTGGGTGGAAAGCAAATCTCAGGTATTTTACGATGAAACAAGTCAGCCTGTGCGGATGATGGGAATTAATCTGGATATCACGGAGCGCAAGCAAGCTGAAATCCAAATTCAAGCCTCTTTGCGGGAAAAAGAAGTCTTGCTCCAGGAAATTCACCATCGGGTTAAAAATAATTTGCAGGTGATTTCCAGTCTGTTGGATTTACAATCTCAGTACATTACCGATCCAACCACGGTGGAACTGTTCCAGGAAAGTCAGAATCGGGTTAAGTCAATGGCGTTGGTTCATGATAAATTGTATCAGTCTCAAGATTTTGCCCGGATCAATTTTGCCGAGTACATTGAGAATTTGACGAGTTATTTGTTTCAGATCTATGTTTTTGAATATAAGCAAGTTAACTTAGAATTTTATATTCATGAGGTTAATTTAACAATTGACACCGCTATTCCCTGTGGTTTGATTATTAGTGAATTAGTGTCTAATGCTCTCAAATATGCCTTTCCCAATGGTCAAAAAGGCACGATAGAGGTGATCCTGACCGCAGAATCTGAGGATCGATGTCATCTAACGGTCAAAGATAACGGCGTCGGATTTCCACCAGATATGGAATTTGCCAATCCTAAGTCATTAGGCTTACAATTAATTAATGTTCTGACTGAACAATTGGAGGGCAATCTAAGTTTTTCCCTGGATAAGGGAACCGAAGTAACTATTAGTTTTCCGATCGCAACATGTAACTAAACTGTAGATCAGCAGACCCTAATTATTTATATTTTTCGATCAAACAAATGGTTAAAGCGAAAATTTTAGTCGTGGAAGATGAGAGAGTTGTCGCTCTCAGCATTCAAAATCGACTGGAAGCCCTGGGATATATTGTAACCGCCAATGTGATATCTGCTGAAGCCGCGATCGCGGGAATCCCTCAAAATCCTCCCGACTTGGTGTTGATGGATATTCGGCTCAAAGGTAAGATCGATGGCATTGAAGCAGCGGCTCAAATGCGCCAACAGTTCCAACTGCCAGTCATCTATCTGACTGCCTATAACGATGAGGAAACGCTGGAGCGGGCTAAACTTACCGAACCCTATGGTTATTTGCTCAAGCCCTTTGAATCCAAAGATTTAGCCACCACGATTGAAGTGGCGCTCTACATAAAATGGAGCAACAGCTTCGGGAGCGAGAGCAATGGCTAGCTACGACGCTGAAAAGTATCGGTGATGCGGTTATTACCACCCGAATCGCAAGGGGCTACCCTTTCAACGAAGTAAGGGGTAGGGGGATAGCGGAAAATGCGAGGGGTCAATCCCCGAAGTATTTTCAATCTCTCTCTTTCTATCCCATGAGGTGGTATAGTTTAGCCATGAAACAAGTTCTCACAATAGTTGTAAAGCTCCAA
>NZ_JAVKBY010000272.1:0-10544 GCF_040222985.1 Coleofasciculus sp. F4-SAH-05 | reverse complement strand
TACAAGAGGGGGGAGGACAGAGGATGCTTCGCTTTTGTTGCATGGGGGAGGACAGAGGATGCTTCGCTTTTGTTGCATGGGGGAGGACAGAGGATGCTTCGCTTTTGTTGCATGGGGGAGGACAGAGGATGCTTCGCTTTTGTTGCATAGGAGAAGGGGAACCGGAATGATTAATGATAAAAGATGTAGCTGCCTATGTCTGGAATATAACACCTCACCCCCAGCCCCTCTCCCCAGGGTGGGAGAGGGGCTGGGGGTGAGGGGCTGGGGGTGAGGGGGTTGTGGCTTAAGTTGACACCAATGGATACTATCGTGCCCCTACAAATGGTGACTTATTGAATTTAGAGACATGGTATAGTGATTCAGTCAACATCAGATTCGTGAGCTTCTTCCCAAATCTCCCAGCCTTCTTTAATCAAATAAAACACGATAATAAATCCAGCAAACGGATCAGCTTGCCAGAAGCCAAACCAGTAATTTCCTGCTAACCCTAAAAATAATGCGACCGAAAGGAAGGAACACACCAATGTTTCTTTAGCATCAGCAATCAATGCCCTACTATTGAGTTGTTTGCCAACTTTATTTTTTTGCCATGCCAACAGGGGCATAATCATCAATGAAAGTAGAGCCAGAAGTATACCCATAAATGATGGCTCTGGAACATCTTGGTTAATTAACTTCCTCAGCGATTCAAATCCAATATACCCAGCCATTAAGAAAAATGTAATTGCCACAAACTGGGTAGCTTGTCGCTCAATTTTGGCTTCAGCTTCTGGTGTTAGACTTTGATGCTGGCTGAGACGCCAAATTAAAATACATCCTGATAAGGATTCAACAATACTATCGAGTCCAAATCCAATTAATGCAATACTATTATTAATCGCGCCCAAAAGAATAGAAACAATGGCTTCAAGAATGTTATAGCCAACGGTAAAATATTCTAAATAAAGTCCTTTTTTATAAGGCTGGCTCATTAAGAAATGCCTCGGCAGGATTTGTGGGGTTAGTTGATAAGCTGTCATGCATTTAAATTGGGAATAGGTAGCGAGCAAGATGCAAAGCCTGCGGCATGGCTTCGCTTAACGCACTACATGGATTTCGCGATTATTAACATTAAGGTTTAAATGCCGAACAGCTTAGGTTCGATATAAGATATGATTAATAAGATTTTTCCCTGTATGCCAGGTTGGGATTAGGGCGGGTTTCGTTGTGCAGTTTGAGGTTGGTTAATTCATTTTAACCCTAAACCCGCCCCTACATCTTTGGCGTGCGATCGCGCCGAAAAATCCGGTGGGTTTTGTTGTCCGGTTTTCGGTTAATATATCAATCTGATATCGCAGCATAAAATCCCATTTAGGGGCGGGTTTAAGACGAAAATTAACAAAACCCGCCCTTCCCCACCCTGTCACTGTGTCTGAAAGAAAGCGTAAGTCCTGCCCTAATTTTTGCTGAACTTAAACCTTAACCTTAGCACTCATGTCTAACATGCGCTGAATCGGTTGTAACGCCGCAATCCGAATGTGTTCAGGTAAGGTAATTTCTGGCTGACGCTGCTTCATCGCTAGATAAAGTTTTTCCAGCGTATTCAACCGCATGAACGGACATTCATTGCAGTTACAATTATTCGTGGCAGGCGCTGGAATAAAGCGCTTATCGGGCATTCGCTTTTGCATTTGGTGAATAATTCCCGGTTCTGTCGCCACAATAAATTTTGAACCGGGACTGGTTTGCGAATACTTCAACAGTGCAGTTGTTGAGCCAATATAGCTGGCGTGACGTAATACTGGAGGTTCGCATTCGGGATGGGCAATAACCTCAGCGTCTGGGTGTTCAATCTGAAGCTGGACAATTCTTTTTTCCGAGAAGGTTTCGTGAACAATGCAACTCCCTTGCCACAGGAGCAAATCCCTACCCGTCTGCTGCATTACATAGCGTCCTAAATTCCGATCGGGGGCAAAAATGATCGCTTGATCGGGGGGAATTTGCTGGACAATTTCGACGGCGTTGGAACTGGTGCAAATAATATCGCTCATCGCCTTAATTTCGGCGGAGCAATTGATATAAGAGATGACCAAATGGTCAGGGTGTTCTGCCTTAAATTGGGCAAATGCATCCGGGGTACAACTATCAGCCAGAGAGCAACCCGCGTTTAAGTCGGGTAGAAGAACAAGCTTGTCAGGATTGAGAATTTTGGCAGTTTCTGCCATGAAATGAACACCCGCGAAGACAATAACATCTGCATCTGTATCAGCAGCTTGGCGGGAAAGTCCTAAAGAATCGCCAATATAATCGGCAATATCTTGAATATCGGGGTCTTGGTAGTAGTGGGCGAGGATAACGGCGTTGAGTTCCTGCTTGAGGGTGTCAATGGCGTCAAATAGGTCATCGGGGATTGACCCAAAGGGTTGTTTCGTTTGAGGCAGTACGGTTGTAAACAATGTTGTAAATTACCCGGAATATATACCTTCCAAATTAATTATAGTGAATTTTACCAAAAATAGTAGGGGTGATGTCATTCTTTCATGACTAATTGGTCATTTGTCATTTGTCCTTTGTCATTCGTCGGGGGATTGAGTTTTGGCGACTAACTGGGCAAAATCCTGTAACGTCTCGCCATATTGCTCTCCAGCCACCCAGAACAGATCATTATGACTAGCACCCTCTACCCAGAAGGAGCGTTTCGGTTCAGGGGCGGCGGCAAATAGGCGTTTTCCGTGGGAGAGGGGAATCGTTTCATCGGCGGTGCCATGGATGACTAAGACGGGACAGTTCACCTGGCTAATCTTGTCCAGGTTGGGAAATTTATCAAAGGGCAAAATTGGGATGGGTAGCACGACGCGAAAGGCTGAGGTGAAACTGCTTTCGAGGATTAAACCTGCCAACGGGTGACGGGCGGCTAAATCTACGGCTGAACCGCCGCCGACAGAACGTCCATAAGCGATAATTTGTTTTGGGGGTACTCCCAGTTGCTCTTTTAAATAGGTAAAGGCAGTGTCACTATCGCGATAGGCATTCTGTTCAGAGGGACTTCCCTGACTCGTGCCATAGCCGCGATAATCATAGGCAAAGACGCTAAATCCGAGACTGTGGAGATGGTGCAGCAGTGGCTTAATCTCACCTATGTCTTCAGCATTCCCGTGAATGTAGAGGATAGTATAGGTAGCTGTCGGATTGGGCAAGTAAACGGCGGCAATGTGGAGATCATCAGCCGTCGTCAACTTGAGAATGTCAGGGGTGTCTGGGTAGCTGGAGGGGCGCGGTATGAAAATCATCCGATCTGCCATGAAGTAGACGTATACGGCAAAGAAGACGTAAATGAAAATTAGCGATCGCACGCCTCGTTTCCAGCTAAACTCACCTAAGAGCCGTCGTTTGAGAGTTTCTTTATCCATGGCGTTGATTATGACGTAATTGGAAGTTGTACACTGAGCGTTGCTACTTTGTTGAGGAGATGAAATGGCTTTAGAGTATCCAGAGGACTTAAAGTATCTAGATAGCCACGAGTATGTACGACTCGATGGGGAAATTGCCACCATTGGGATTAGTGCCTTTGCCATCGATCAGTTAGGTGATATTGTGTTCATCGAACTGCCTGATGTGAATAGTGCTTTGGAGAAAGGGGAAACCTTTGGCACGATTGAATCGGTGAAAGCCGTTGAGGATATGTATGCCCCGGTTACGGGAACGGTGATTGAACGCAACGATGCTGTCGTGGAATCGCCCGAACAGATTGCTGAAGATCCCTACGGTGAAGGGTGGTTTCTGAAAGTGCGAGTCAATGATGCCGATGAATTGGAAGACATGTTGTCGGCGGCTGAATACCAGGCTCAGGTTGAGGGAGAGGAGTCAGCCTAGGGGAGCAGGGAAAGCAATGTAGAGACGTGCCATGGCGCGTCTGGGAGCAGGGGTTGTAGAGACGTGCCATGGCGCGTCTGGGTGTAGGGGCGGGTTTGACAGATAACATGGGAGCACCAAACTGATAACTTGACTAAACCCGCCCTTCTAGGGAAGCAGGGGCAGAAAATTGACAAAGGATGAATGACGAATGACAAATGACAAATGACCAATGACAGCACGATTCTGAATGGTTTGTTAAAAAATAATAAGGAGTCGCGCTGACTCTAGCGACTTGATCCACCAAAATCCTTGAATGAATCGGTTTGATATGGCTAACTCAAATGTCTCCGTTAATCCAGACACAACCCTCAATAGCTTCTCGAATGATTCTCAGCCCACTCTTTCTGCGGCGGCGGAGCATCTCATATCAACCGATTCTTTTGCCAGACGGCATATTGGTGTCAATGCTGAAGACGTAACGCAAATGCTGGATGTTTTGGGTTACTCCAGCTTGGATGAACTGATTGATGTCGCGGTTCCCTCCACCATTCGCCTGAATCATCCTCTCAACTTACCCCCCGCCCAAAGCGAAAAAGCTGCCCTTGCCCACCTTCGGGATATTGCCTCAAAAAATCAGGTGTTTCGCTCGTTCATCGGTATGGGATATCACGACTGTATCACCCCACCTGTGATTCAACGGAATATTCTGGAAAATCCCGGCTGGTATACCGCCTACACCCCCTATCAAGCCGAAATTGCTCAAGGGCGTCTGGAGGCGTTGCTAAACTTTCAAACCCTAATTATTGAGTTAACGGGTTTGGATATCGCCAATTCGTCGTTACTGGATGAGGGAACAGCAGCGGCGGAAGCTATGAGTCTGAGTTATGGCTTGTGCAAAACCAAAGCCAATGCCTTCTTTGTGTCTCAGGATTGCCATCCCCACACGATTCAGGTGGTGCAAACCCGTGCCAAACCGTTGGGAATTGAGATTGTTGTCGGGAACCATCAGACATTTGAATTTGACTTGCCAATTTTCGGGGCATTACTGCAATATCCGGCTACCGATGGCACGATTTACGACTATCGGGAGTTTGTTAACCAGGTACATGAGGCGGGGGGTTTAGTCACGGTTGCCGCTGATCCTTTAAGTCTCACCCTGCTTACACCCCCAGGTGAATTCGGTGCAGATATTGCTGTAGGAACGACGCAACGCTTTGGTGTCCCCCTAGGATACGGTGGACCCCATGCCGCCTATTTTGCCACCCGTGAGGCGTATAAACGCCAGGTTCCAGGGCGAATTGTCGGGGTGTCTAAGGATGCCCAAGGTAAACCCGCTTTACGCCTTGCCCTGCAAACCCGAGAACAGCATATCCGTCGGGATAAAGCCACGAGTAATATTTGTACCGCCCAAGTTTTGCTGGCAGTAATGGCTAGTATGTACGCGGTTTATCATGGACCAGAGGGACTTAAGCAAATTGCCCAGCGTGTGCATCGGTTAACGGTGATATTGGTAGCTGGGTTAGAACGCTTGGGTTATAACATTAGCTCACAACCGTTCTTTGATACAGTACGGGTTGAATTGGATAGCCAGGAAGTCGGCGATATCCTCAAGGCGGCAGACGCTAGGGGTATGAATCTACGGGTGTTGGATGAAAGTGCGATCGCGATTACCCTGGATGAAGTGACAACGTTCCAAGATGTGGTGACTCTCCTGGATATTTTCGGATCAGTTGGTGTTGAGGGTATTGATTCCCTACCGTTTCCTGTGGATTCTCTGCTCAAACGAGAGGTTGACGAGTTTGAACCGCCTTTTGCCCGCACCAGTGCCTATCTGACTGACCCCGTTTTTCACCGTTATCATTCAGAAACTGAGTTATTGCGCTATCTTCATCGTCTCCAAGCCAAGGATTTATCTCTCACCATCTCAATGATTCCCTTGGGTTCCTGTACGATGAAACTCAATGGCACTGCTGAGATGATGCCGATTACTTGGGCGGAATTTAGCCAGATTCATCCCTTCGCCCCCTTATCTCAAACCCAGGGCTATCAGCTTTTATTCCAGCAGCTTGAGGCGTGGTTGGCAGAAATTACTGGATTTGCCGGGATTTCCTTACAACCTAATGCGGGGGCGCAAGGGGAATATGCGGGATTGCTGGTGATTCGCCAGTATCACGAACATCGAGGTGAGGGACATCGCCAGATTTGTTTGATTCCCCAATCTGCCCATGGAACCAATCCAGCGAGTGCGGTGATGGCAGGATTAAAGGTGGTTGCTGTTACCTGTGATCACCAAGGAAATATTGATTTAGCGGATCTGAAGGCAAAGGCAGAAAAGTACAGCCAGAATTTAGCCGCGTTGATGGTGACATATCCGTCTACCCATGGCGTTTTTGAGGAAGACATTCGCGAAATTTGCGATACGATTCATGCTCATGGTGGACAGGTGTATCTGGATGGGGCGAATATGAATGCCCAAGTGGGATTGTGTCGCCCTGGGGATTATGGGGCAGATGTTTGCCATTTAAATTTACACAAAACCTTTTGTATTCCCCATGGTGGTGGGGGTCCGGGAATGGGACCGATTGGGGTACAGTCTCATTTAATGCCGTTTTTGCCGGATGTGTCGTTTGTGAAAGGTTATGGATCAGTACCCAATAACGACTCGGTTGGTGTTGTGGCGTCAGCCCCCTGGGGGAGTGCCAGTATTTTACCGATTTCCTGGATGTATATCGCGTTAATGGGGGCAGAAGGGTTAACCCAAGCGACGAAGGTGGCGATTTTGAATGCAAATTATATTGCCCATCGCTTAGCGCCCTATTATCCGATTCTGTATCAGGGGAAATCGGATTTGGTGGCGCATGAATGTATTTTAGATTTGCGGGGCTTGAAAAAGTCTGCCGGGATTGAAGTAGATGATATTGCCAAGCGGTTAATGGATTATGGGTTCCATGCGCCAACGGTTTCTTGGCCCGTGGCGGGGACAATGATGGTGGAACCGACGGAAAGTGAATCAAAGGAGGAGTTGGATCGATTCTGTGATGCGATGATTGGAATTCGCCACGAGGTTAAAGCGATTGAGTCAGGGGAGGTTGATCAGGAGAATAATCTGCTGAAAAATGCCCCTCATACGGCAGAGGTGTTAATTGCTGGGGAATGGAATCGCCCCTACTCTCGCGAACAAGCGGCTTATCCGGCACCGTGGACAAAGGAACACAAGTTCTGGACAGCAGTAGGGCGGATTAACAATGCCTTTGGCGATCGCAATCTGGTTTGTTCTTGTGTGGGTATGGAAGCGTATAGTCAGGATTAATTGGGGCTCCCCCAGAAGGGCGGGTTTAGTCAAGTTATCAGTTTGGTGCTCCCATGTTATCTGTCAAACCCGCCCCTACACCCAGACGCGCCATGGCACGTCTCTACAACCCCTGCTCCCAGACGCGCCATGGCACGTCTCTACAGCCCCTATCTATTACAGCAAGCGACGCTAGGATCAAAGTAAGCTCAAACCTAGCGCTGGAGGTGTCAACGACCCGTCGCTAAAAGCGAGGGCTCCTTATAGCCCAAGTTGACCAGCCTAAGTGCTACGCGCACTACGTTAACGGCAAGTGTTAAAAATCCTACCTTGGGATGCGTGCCAGTTCCAAGCTCTAGAACCGAGTGGTTAAACAGGTAAACAAGGGTTAAGCCAGTACTGCTTGGAAAGTACCGACCGTTAACATTGGCGAGGCAAACTTTACCCCGAAAGGGAGTTGGGGCAACCATACCCCAAGGGGGGAGCAACCATACTCCCCCACCAATTTTGTCCAAGGAAAGTAGTACATCCTGCCCTGCTTTCCTCCCGTCGCTAAAAGCGAGGGTCTCCAGCAGGTTTTTTAAGATGATTTTGACTAACAATCCTCCTGATTCAAACCAAGACTGGGATTGGGCAATGTGGAGTGTTGATGCGGTTCAGGGGGAACTCCACTACAAACGCGCTCAAGACTCTTTGCGTGAGTTAGTCAGCAATCTTGACTTAACCTCCCAAGAACAAGCGGGGTTAGAATCAGAAATTGAGGATTTAGCCAACCTCTTGGACAAGCTAGAACACAGTTGTGTGCAACTCGCGGCTTTTGGTATGGTTGGGCGGGGCAAATCTTCGGTACTGAATGCGTTATTAGGACAACCTGTGTTTGAAACCGGGGCGCTGCATGGGGTGACTCGCAATGCTCAAACGGCGAATTGGCAGTTAAGTCAAGAAACCTTGGCAAACACGGATCAGGAAATCTTGCGTGTGGCTCTGCCCAGTATTGGAGAGTCCCAAATTCAGTTTATTGATACGCCGGGGATTGATGAAGTTCATGGAGAAACCCGTGAGGCGTTAGCGGTAACGGTTGCTAGACAAGCGGATCTGATTCTATTTATTATCGCTGGGGATATCACCAAAGTCGAGTATGAAGCTCTGTCTCTATTACGAGATAGTGGGAAGCCAATGCTACTCGTCTTTAATAAAATAGACCAATATCCCGACGCTGATCGCGAGGCAATTTATCGTAAAATTCGGGATGAACGGGTAAAACAGTTGTTATCTCCGGCTGAGATTGTCCGGGTGGCGGCTGCACCCTTAGAAGCAGTAGCGGTGCGTCGTGCTGATGGGAGTCGGGCGATTCAACGGCGTCTGGGAACTCCCCAGATAGAAGAATTAAAGCTAAAAATATTGGAAATTTTGCACCGGGAAGGTAAATCCTTAGTCGCCCTAAATTCGATGATGTACGCGGGTGAGGTGAATGAACAACTGGTGCAACGGAAAATGGCGATTCGGGACGAAAGTGCCAATCAGGTGATCTGGAAAGCAGTGATGACCAAGGCAGTCGCGATCGCACTCAATCCAGTTACGGTTCTGGATCTACTCACAGCAACGGTTGTAGACGTAGTGATGATTCTAGCATTATCTCGCCTCTACGGTATCTCTATGACCCAACAAGGTGCAGTGGGATTACTACAGAAAATCGCCCTGAGTATGGGCGGAATTGGTGCAAGCGAAGTTTTAGCCACGTTGGGATTAAGTAGTATTAAGGGATTGTTAGGACTTTCGGCACCTGCAACGGGAGGAGTTACCTTAGCGCCTTATCTGTCTGTCGCCATAACTCAAGCGGGTGTCGCGGGGGTTTCGACGTATGCAATTGGACAAGTGACGAAAGTTTATTTAGCCAATGGTGCCTCTTGGGGAGAAGATGCCCCGAAAACTGTCGTCAGTCGGATTCTGGCATCGTTAGATGAAACTTCAATTCTCAATCGGATTAAAGGAGAATTGGCAGCGAAATTAGGTCGCACGTCTTAATCTCGCTTGTTATCATTATATCACAATATTTTCATTCCGCCATTCATCCCACCACTAAAACTAAATAGCCCCCTCAGCCAAGAACTGAGGGTTTTTTTTGACTTTTCACCTTTTTTTCACAATTGTTCGATAGGTTTAATCATAGTTGTTACCCTGATGTGGAAGTGATTACCCACCCCCTGCTAAAACGGCGGGGGTATTTTTTTGTCTATTTTTTTGTCCATGTTGGTCGATGTGCCGATCATCAGCTTCATATCTTGATTTACACTCTTTACAGGGAAAAACCAATGACCGATGACCAATGACGAAGGACAATTCATGAGTTCAACACTTCAGCGTCAAATTCAGCAGTTTTACGACGCCTCCTCTGGACTGTGGGAACAGATTTGGGGCGAACACATGCACCATGGTTATTATGGTCCGCTGGGTCGTGAGAAAAAAGGTCGGCGTCAGGCGCAGATTGATTTAATTGAGGAATTGCTAAGTTGGGGTGACGTGCAGCACGCCGAGACTATTTTGGATGTGGGGTGTGGGATTGGCGGAAGTTCTTTGGACTTAGCCCAACGGTTTGGGGCGCAGGTACAAGGGATTACCTTGAGTCCCGTCCAAGCGGCGAGAGCAACAGAACGGGCAAAAGAGGCGGGGTTAGAGGCTGAGGTGGCATTTCAGGTGGCTGATGCCTTGGATATGCCGTTTGCGGATAACCATTTTGATTTTATCTGGTCGTTAGAAAGTGGGGAACATCTACCCGATAAGCAGAAATTTATGGCAGAATGCTACCGGGTTCTGAAACCGGGTGGGACATTTCTGATGGCGACGTGGTGTCATCGTCCGATTACGCCAGCCACGGGAGACTTGACGGTGGATGAAAAGCAGCATTTAGAGCAAATTTACCAGGTTTACTGTTTACCTTACGTGATTTCATTGCCAGAGTACGCTGCAATTGCCCGTGAGTTATCTTTTGCGGATATTCGCACCGATGATTGGTCAGATGCAGTCGCACCGTTTTGGGATATTGTCATTGATTCAGCCTTTGAACCGCAAGCGTTAATCGGTTTACTCAGAAGTGGTTGGGGTACAGTGCAAGCGGCGCTATCGTTAGGGTTAATGAGTCGGGGGTATCGGCGGGGTTTGATTCGGTTTGGTGTACTCTCTGCTCAGAAACCATCAGCTATAACATCTCCTCTCATCGCTGCATCATAGATTACAGCGAGAGCCTCCTTGCGAGAAAAGGTGAAATTATGTTTACAGGATAAACTACCCAGACCTGCTAAGAGCTGAGGTCTGGGTTTTTAGTAGCCCGCTCAGTCATCGAACAAGCTAAGACTTCGGCGTGAGCGCTCAGTCGAACGCTGAACATACTTAATAGTTCGGCTTAGCTTGCACGATAACC
>NZ_JAVKBY010000269.1:0-6087 GCF_040222985.1 Coleofasciculus sp. F4-SAH-05 | reverse complement strand
AAAGCCATTTTTTAACCCAACAAGTGCAAGGTTTTTACACCCTTACGCTCTTGCATCCTTGGATTTTCACCTCCGCGAGCGCAGAATCTTCCCCCAACCGGGGGTTGAAACTGTTCCCTGTTCCCTGTTAAGCAGTTCCCTGTTCCCTCCCCTCACCACAAAACTTATTCAGCAGACCCTAATTAACTAATGTTAAGCTATGATTTAAGCATTACGTTCAACGCAACTATCCTACGGTTTAACGCCACTGTTAACAAGCCATTTTTAGATCGATTCTTAGAGCCAACGCTCTGTCAGTTCTTTAACCCCTTTCAAAGCTTATGATGCGGATTCCAGTCGCCACCTATAGAATTCAATTTAATCCTGAGTTTACCTTTGAGTTAGCAAAAGCCATTGTTTCCTACTTGGCAGAATTAGGAGTTTCTGACGTTTATGCATCCCCCATATTTAAAGCCAGATCCGGTAGCACCCATGGCTACGATGTGGTTGATCCCAATCAAATAAACCCAGAACTCGGCGGATTGGAGGAGTTTGAGTCTCTGGTTGAGGAGGCGCAACAGCACGGATTAGGATGGCTTCAGGATATTGTGCCGAACCACATGGCGTTTGATCGTCAAAATCCCATGCTGGTCGAAGTTTTAGAGAATGGTCCTAATTCTCAATATAAAGACTACTTTGATATTAATTGGGAACATCATTATGAGGGCATTCGGCAGCGAGTCTTAGCGCCATTTTTAGGTAAATTTTGTGGAGATTGCTTAGAAAGTGGTGAACTCAAACTCCAGTATAACCAAGACGGTTTTACGATTAATTACTATGACCTACAGTTTCCCATTCGCATCGAATCCTACTCCAATGTCTTAACCTACGATTTGGCACGCATCCGCCGGAAATTAGGCAGAAATCATCCTGATTTTGTCAAGTTTCTGGGCGCTCTCTATGCATTAAAATACATTCCCTCTGGCGAAGAAGGAACGGAACGCTATGACCAGATTGGCTTTATCAAGAGTATGTTATGGGAACTCTGGAATGATAGTGTCGAGATCAGGGAGTTCATTAACGAAAATATTCAAATCTTTAACGGAGAACCCGGACAACCCGAAAGCTTTGACTTATTAGAGAAATTATTGGCTGAGCAGTTTTTCCGCCTTGCGTACTGGAAGGTGGGGAATGAAGAACTGAATTATCGGCGATTTTTCACAGTCAATGACCTGATTTCCGTTCGCATCGAGGATGAGCGGGTGTTTAATCACAATCATGCGTTGATATTGAAGCTGATTGAGGAAAATAAATTTAGCGGCATTAGAATCGATCATATCGATGGACTGTACGATCCGGCTCAATATTTGAATCGCTTGCGAGATCATGCCTCTGATGCGTATATCGTGGTTGAGAAAATCTTGGAAGAGCATGAAGATTTGCCGCTAACGTGGCCCGTACAAGGGACGAGTGGGTATGATTTCTTAAACAAAGTTAATGGTATTTTCTGTCATCACCAGACTCAGCCTAAGTTTGACAGCGTTTACTATCGCTTTATCGGGAATTCCATATCCTATCAAGTCATAATAGAAGACAAAAAGCGATTGATTATCGCCAAGCATTTGACTGGAGATATCGATAATTTAGCCAATTTACTCCAACGAATTTCTGGTCGGTACAGATACGCTAGTGACTTTACTATATATGCGCTGAAAGCCGCTTTAGTCGAAATCATGGCGCTGTTTCCCGTATACCGAACCTACATTAATCCAGAAGGGTTGAGCAAAGCGGATCGAGATTGTATTGAGTACGTCATTAGCAAAGCCAAAGAAAATACGCCAATTTTCTTTAACGAACTGACGTTTATTGAGAAGTTTTTATTACTGGAAGTTGATGAGTCACTCAATCCCGAAGAAGCCGAACAATGGCGTTATTTTGTCATGCGGCTGCAACAGTTTACCGGACCGCTGACAGCCAAGGGGGTGGAAGATACGACGTTCTATATTTATAACCGTCTCATCTCTCTTAATGAAGTGGGTGGTAATCCGGGTGAGTTTGGCGTTTCCTTAGACGACTTTCATGACTTTAACCAACACCGCATCGCTTATTGGCCCCATACAATCAATACAACAGCAACCCACGATACAAAACGGGGTGAAGATGTAAGAGCCAGAATTAATGTCCTTTCCGAAATTCCCGGCGAGTGGGATAGTATGTTGAGAAAATGGCAGGAAATAAATGCGGTTCACAAGGATTGTATTGATGGGTTAGATATTCCTGATCCCAACGACGAATATTTTCTTTACCAAACCTTGCTGGGAACCTTCCCCTTTGATGATGCAGAGTTCCCTAGCTATGTGCAGCGGATCAAAGACTATGTTATCAAGGCAATCCGAGAGGCAAAAGTTCATACCGCTTGGTTGAGACCGGATACCCACTATGAAGAAGGGTTTATTCGGTTTGCTGAACGCTTACTCAAAGATCCCCATGACAATCCCTTTTTAGAAGCGTTTCTACCATTTCAACGTAAAATCCAACATTACGGAATTTTTAATAGTCTCTCCCAAGCCTTGTTGAAACTGACATCTCCGGGGGTTCCTGATTTTTACCAAGGAACGGAACTGTGGGATTTAAGTTTAGTTGATCCCGATAATCGTCGTCCGGTGGATTTTGAACGGCGGCTGGCGTTAGTCCAAGAATTGAAGCAGCGCTTTGAAATGGATAGCCTGGGTTTAGTTCAGGAACTGTGTCAGACTCTAGAAGATAGTCGAATTAAGTTATTTGTCATTTATCAAGCCTTAAAAGTACGGCGCGAGTATTTAGAGGTATTCCAGCGAGGGGATTACCTCAAACTGACTGTTATTGGCAGCTTGAAGGATCATGTTGTTACCTTTGCCCGAACTTGGGATCATACAACGGTGATTGTCATTGTCCCTCGGCTGTTGACAAGTTTAGTGAAGCCAGGAGAATATCCCATGGGTGAACAAGTTTGGCAAGAAACCCGGATTTCTTTACCCTCTAGTTCGTCGTCTGTGTGGCAGGATGTGATGACGGGACGGGAAATTCAGGGGGACGATACCCTGTGGATTCGAGATGTTCTCAGTGATTTTCCAGTGGCGTTATTGGTGAATCAGAATCAGCAGGAATGATGAATAGATAAACATCGTAGGGGCGACCCGCCGCACATAATTTACACCACCAAACCATTAATAGACTCGGGTCGCCCTCCACGGGGTATGGGGAATTATCTAACCCGCGTACCGACGAGAAAAGGGCGAGTCGAGACAGGTTAATTCTTACGCCATCTATTGATGCAGCGACTCGCCCCTACAAATCCAATTAACCCCCCGTACCGACGAGAAAAGGGCGAGTCGAGACAGTTGAATTCTCACGCCATCTATTGATGCAGCGATTCGCCCCTACAAATCCAATTAACCCCCCGTACCGACGAGAAAAGGGCGAGTCGAGACAGGTTAATTCTCACGCCATCTATTGATGCAGCGACTCGCCCCTACAAATCCAATTATCAATTACCAATCAACCATTAACCATTAACCATCAACCATTAACCATCAACCATCAACCATTAACCATTAACAAATAACAAAATGATTCACTGATTAAACACCATGGCTGGATCAAGGCGCGTCACTTTCTGAATCGCGAAAATCGCCGAACCGACGCACATTACCACCGTTATCGCCAAAACCGCGATCGCAGATACGGGGGTGATCAGAATCACAATTCCCTGAGTCGCTGATGTCCACAGGGCTACACCGTAGCAGAGAAACATGGCGGGGAGATAACCGAGAACTGACATCCACAGCGCCTGTTCAATAATTACACTGTAAATACGCCAATCTGACGCGCCAATGGCTTTAAGTGTGCCAAACTCGGTAATATGGTCAGAGACCGATGAATAAAGGATTTGACCGACAATAATCACACCAACCACGACACCAACCACCGCCCCCAAACCCAGAATAAAGCCAATTCCGGTTCGCTGTTGCCAAAAGTTTTGATTCAGTTTAATAAACTCCTCGCGAGTATAGGTACTCACATTCGGTAACGCCTTCTCTAATCGTTCTTTTAATTGTGACAAATCCTGATCCGGTTGTGCCGCAATTAAAACATATTGAATCAAGTCAGAAGCGACTAATGGATTAGGTGGCGGTGGGGGTTGATTCCGCAGTTCGGCTTCCGAAATTCTCGAATAGGTATTGGTACAAATTAAATCCTCAGCACCTGACGGCAATTTACAGGATAGTTCCGACTTTTGACCCGATGTTAAGAACGCATTGGCACTGGTTAGGGAGGTAAACATGAAGGAATTGGACACAATCGATGCATTCCCTTGCGTGAACCCTACCACTTGGGCGGGTAAGGAATTGACGCGGGCAATATCCCCAATCTGTTGTACATTCAGGGAATCTTGGTTGGTTGCATCGACGATAATTTTATAGGATTCAGATAAGTTACTAACCTCACCTTGCACTAGATTGATGGGTTGAAATAGTTGCCCATTGGGGTCAAATCCTACTACTCTGACGCGGGTAATTTCCCCTTGAGGTGGATTCCACAACGCGCCACTAAAAATAAGGGCTTCCGCTTTGGCTACCCCTTCCACCTGACGGGCAGAAATAACATGGGATAAGGGAATGGGTAGTGTTAGTTCAAGTTGCACCAACTTATC
Organism: Coleofasciculus sp. F4-SAH-05; assembly: GCF_040222985.1. Taxonomy (NCBI): domain Bacteria; kingdom Bacillati; phylum Cyanobacteriota; class Cyanophyceae; order Coleofasciculales; family Coleofasciculaceae; genus Coleofasciculus; species Coleofasciculus sp. F4-SAH-05. Next base: position 1,415 of record NZ_JAVKBY010000269.1, on the reverse strand, counting down.
CGATGCCACCCAAATATCTGCGTTAGAATTATAAATTAACTGAGCCGTGGATTGGGTAAATCCATTAAAAATACCCGTTTGTAAGGTAACTAAACTCACCGCAAACATAATCCCAGCTTGGGCGACTAAAAAGCGGGGAATGTCTTCGAGTAAGTTTTTCCGGGCGAGAGAAACCATTGGTAAGTAGGTGGGGACAATTAAAGTTAACGGTGGGGATCGTCATTTGTCATTGGTCATTGGTCATTTGTAAGGATTTGAGGATTATTGACAGAACTTAATATAGGTGGGTTTATTGACACCGACCTACTTATTTGTCATTTTGTCATTCGTCGTTCTCATCGGGCCACAACAAGCGAATTGCCATTAATGCGAAACCCACCGCCGCGATCGCTTTAAGCATTCGCACGGGTAATAGTTGCGCCATACCTCCCCCAGCTAATACGCCGATAAACGTGGCTAACAGCAATGCAGCTACCGTCCCCAAGAATACAGCACGAGGCGACTTGAGGCTACCGCCAAGCGCGATCGCAGCTAGTTGGCTTTTGTCACCAATTTCGGCTAAAAATACGGTAATGAAACTTAATCCTAGTAATTGCCAATCCATAATATTCAAAACTCTTTGATTCAGTCGGGGTGGGTTTAGTCACCTCTGGGTGAAAACACAATAATACACACTCCAAATTGTTTCATCCGAGTTGTACCACATCCCATAGCAGCATAACGGAAATGAAGAGTAATAATGTTCCGGCGGCGGTTTCTAGGGTTTTGGGCGGTAAACGCTTGGCTAACCAGGTTCCCAGTAAGACACCGATTAAGCTGGTGGTGATCAGTGCGATCGCAGCACCTGTAAACACAATCCACGGGGATTGAGATTCTGCACTAATCAGCAAGGTAGCTAGTTGGGTTTTATCGCCAATCTCAGCTAGAAAAATCGTCAGGAAGGTGGAACTAAAGATACCCCATATCCCCCGTTGGCGCTTGACGATGGGACGCAAACTGGTGGGAGTGGGGGAAATTGGCAACTCAGGGGGATCAGAGACATCTTTGGGGGCTGGATTCATTGAAGAAAAAGGTGCTGTCAGGACAAAACCGACGATGGGCAAGGAAGATAGTTTCACAGGGATTGCTCAGTTCACGTCAATCTTTTTTCATATTCTATTCATCTTTGCAGAACTTTACAAGTTTGACTATGATCCGGGCTGAAGCCAGTATGAGAGTCGGTCAGTATCCAGGATTTCTGACAAAAACGCGATCGCTACTGATGGAAGCCCTGCGTTTTGACACTCCCACGGCTTAAAGCGCGTGGGATTCTACATTCATCGTCAGAACTTGCTCTACCAGGCTTGCGCCAAGTAGCGTAGAGGCTCCAACTCCTGTAGCGTTACTTCGGGATTGCCCATCCCTAGATTTTGCCT
>NZ_JAVKBY010000268.1:0-29382 GCF_040222985.1 Coleofasciculus sp. F4-SAH-05 | reverse complement strand
GACAGAGCCTGATACTGGCGTTCATATCAAGGTGTCGTGACCCGTCTAACGTAGACTACGGTGAGTCTCAGTCTGCACGTTCCGACGCAAGTCCAGATATGCTTAGGTGTGCATAGTCCTGTATAGGTTTTTCGGAACGGTAAGTTCCAACCGTTGAACTAAAATACATGATAACTGGAAATGCCAGTTTATTAAGAGGATGTCAAATGAGAGCTATCCTGTCTGAGTTCACTCTGGCAAATTTCAAAAGTTACCGTGAAGGACGACTACCCCTTGGGTCGCTGACTGTCTTAATCGGTGCAAATGCTTCTGGCAAAAGTAATGCATTAGAAGGTTTGCGCTTTCTGTCCTGGCTGGCTCAAGGGAAAAAACTTTCCAGCATTCAATATGAGACAAACCGTTCTGATCGCATTGTTCGAGGTCGGATCAGCGATCTATGTTATCAAGAAGAATCAAGTTTTACTATCGGTTGCCACCTCGATTGGACTGAATCGAGCGAACTCACCCTGACTCTCACTGTTCGGGATGGCGAACTACATATCAGTAGTGAGCGAATAACTGGAGCCTCAGATCAAGTCCTCTACGATTTGGATAGACCTTCTCAGGGTATGGGAACGGATGTTGATGTGGCTTATAACAACTTTGCCAGAGGACGAAATAAGCCCCACATCACCTGTAGCGATCAGATGGCGATATTCGTTCAACTGGACAGCCCTGCTAGTTTTAATGCTAAGCACAAAACGTCTCAACAGGTTATTCCAGAAATCGTCCGTAACTATCAACGTGTGTTGGAGAACATTCTGTTTCTCGATCCCATTCCGGCAAGAATGCGCGAGTATAGCTTCAAGACGGATAAGCGATTGCAAGGGGATGGCAGCAACCTTCCCAGCGTACTATTTCGGTTATGGAATGGTAATGCTAGCAATAAACAGGCAATTTTAGATTTTATCCAGAGTCTCCCAGAACAGGCAATTTCCGGGTTGGATTTTTTGATTGGACCCAGGGATGAAGTCATGGTAAGCCTCACAGAGACATTTGGGAACATTGAGCGCCCTTGTGAGGCCGCCTTGTTATCTGATGGAACCCTACGGGTACTGGCAATTGCTGCGGCTATGCTTTCTGCCACTGAAGGGAGCCTAGTGGTTATTGAGGAAATCGACAATGGCGTTCATCCTACCAGAGCTGAACATTTACTCGCCAGTATTCGGGCAATCGCTGAGCGCCGTAACTTGCGGGTACTCCTATCCACTCATAACCCAGCGCTGATGGATGCTTTGCCTGATCGCGCCCTCGGAGATGTTGTCTTCTGTTTTCGTGATCCACAGGACGGAAATAGCCGTCTGATCAGACTCGGAGATATGGATGAATTTCCAGGTCTCGTATCTCAAGGTCCACTGGGGCAGTTGGTCACAACTGGAGTCGTTGATCGATTTATTAAATCACCGCACACTCCTGAGGAACGAAAACAGCGAGCAATAGATTGGCTTGCTCGTTTGCAGGGGTAGGGGGAATGAGCAGCGTTTGCCTGATTGATACCAGCATATTTCTCAACTTGCTAGATGTCCCCAACTGCAATGAATCAAAGGAAAAAGTAACTGAAGATTTTAAGACTTTTGTTGAGGCTAGATGTACCTTTCTCTTACCCATGGTGACAATAGTTGAAACAGGTAATCACATTGCTCAGAATGGTGATGGCAACATCCGTCGAACCACAGCTCAACGATTTGTTGTCGCTGTTAAAGCCGCATTTTCTGGTGACGCACCTTGGCAACCTGTCGTTTTTCCCGATATGAAAGAGATTCTCTCCTGGATTGAGGAGTTCCCCGATTGTGCGGGTAGGAACAAAGCTCCTAACAAACCCGAAGGAACAAGTTTTGGGGATTTGAGTATTATTCAGGAATTTGATAAGGCTTGTGACCGTTTTCACATGAGTGAAGTTTTCATCTGGTCTCTCGATAGCGATTTACAGAGCTATCACCAACAACCTAAATAGGGTGAAGGTCGCCGAGTGACCAGGAATGGCTCGATCCGCCCGTTGACTCCAAACCCGGTGCTTTAACACAGAATGTTGCCGGAGTTAACAAAATGTTGGAAATCTTAAGAAAATTTGTATCCTATAAAGATATAGCACTTTAATTTTGATAACGCACCGGTGCAAGAAGACTTCCGACTGATTATCGACTTCGTATCTGTTCTGGCGTCAGCAGCGGCTGGCGGACTCTTGGCATCCTTATGCCGTCAACCCCCGCTCTTGGGCTATATCGTCGGGGGTATGATTGTGGGTCCGGCGGGTTTGGGTCTAATTAAAGAGGTGATCCAAATTGAAACCCTGGCTCAGTTTGGTGTGGCATTTTTGCTCTTTGCCCTAGGGGTGGAATTTTCCCTGGCGGAACTGAAAAAAGTGCAAAAGATTGCTCTGGGCGGTGGTGGACTCCAAGTGGTACTGACTATTTTAGTTACTACATTAGTCTCTTTGGGCATGGGTTGGGTCACGTCTCCCGCCCAAGGTGTGTTTCTTGGGGCAACTTTGTCGTTGTCATCCACGGCGGTGGTTCTCAAATGCTTGATGGAACGCAACGAAACCGAAACCCCCCACGGGCAAGTCATGCTAGGGATTTTGGTGGTGCAAGATTTGGCATTGGGATTAATGTTAGCAGTACTCCCGGCTTTAGACCAACCCACTGAAGTGATTGGTATAGCCGTCGGACTTGCCCTATTGAAAATTGGTCTATTTGCGGCGGGTGCCATTGCTGTAGGAATATGGTTGATTCCGTCGTTATTACGATTCCTTGCTCGTACTGAAAGCCGAGAGTTATTTTTACTCGGGGTTGTGGGTTTATGTATGGGAATTGCCCTGTTGACAGAACAGTTGGGACTCTCTATCGAGATGGGGTCGTTTGTGGCGGGGTTAATGATTTCTGAGGTTGAATATGCCGATCAAACTTTGACCTACGTCGAACCCCTGCGGGATATCTTTGCTGCCCTCTTTTTTGCCGCGATTGGGATGCTAATCGATCCGATTTTTCTGTGGACGAATCTAGAATTAATTTTGGGATTGGTTTTGCTGGTTTCGGTGGGAAAAGCGTTAATTGTTACCCCAATTGTTAAACTTTTTGGCTATCCGTTAAAAACGGCAATTCTGGCAGGTCTGGGGTTAGCGCAAATTGGCGAATTTTCCTTTGTGTTGGCGAGTGAGGGGCAAACCTTGGGATTAGTACCTCGCCCGGTGTATCTGTTGATTTTAGGCACAACTGCGGTGACATTAATTGTGACACCGTTTCTGTTACGATTAACACCACTAGCATTGAACTGGCTGGAGAATTTCCCACCCTTACAACGGTATTTTGAACCGATGGAAACTCCGAAAGCCGTATCACTGAATAGTCAACAGCTAAATGATCATGTGGTGATTTGTGGGTATGGGCGCAGTGGTAGCAATTTAGTGCGACTGATGCGAGAGCATGATTATCCGATTGTGGTGGTTGAGCAGTCAGAGCTGGTGATTGGGCAATTACGAGACGCAGGAATTCCTTATGTTTACGGCAATGCGGCTAGTTTACACGTATTGGATAAAGCTGCGGTAGAACGGGCAAAATCCATGGTAATTGTCTTGGCTGACGCCATGAGTAGTCGGTTATGTTTGAAGCGATCGCTAGAATTAAATCCCAATTTAGATATCGTCGTGCGGGCGAATAAGGATCGGGAGATCGAACTGCTGTACCAACTGGGGGCGCGAGAGGTGGTGCAACCGGAGTTTGAGGCGTCTTTGGAGTTAGCGACGCATTTGATGTCCGGAATTGGTGTACCTGATTGGGTGATTCAGCAGGAAATGGAAAAAATTCGCAGTTCCCATTATCTGGATTTGCGCCCCGAACAACCTCAGTCTCAAATTGCCCGCGATTTACGGACGGCGGCTGAGATGATGAATAGTAAATGGTATGATTTGCCAGAAAATTCTCCACTGACGGGTATCACCTTAGAACAGGCTGATATTCGCCGCTTAACTGGGGTTAGCTTGGTGGCGATTCGTCGCGCTGAAGGGGAGGAAATCGATTATCCTGATGCTGGGGTAAGTCTGGAAGAAGGCGATCGCCTGTTGGCTTTGGGTGAACCCGATGAACTGTCTGCGTTTAAGAAATTGGCAAAGGGAGAAATGACCAATCCCGCTACCAGCAATCCTTGTCAGTGGGTGTTTGTTCCTGAAGAAAGTCCCGCCCACGGGAAAAGCCTATCTCAACTCCATTGGCGGCGTCAATATGGGATTCAAGTACAGGCAATTCGTAGAGAAGGGAAGTTTATCCCCTTTCCCGATGGCAATGCCGAAATTCGAGAGCAAGATCATCTACTATTGTGTGGCGGAAGTTATCCCCTGAATCAATTACAGGAGTGGTTAACGCCACTCCCTGATAGTAGTATCACCGATGTTCCGCTTCATCAAACTCTGACAAATGACAAATGACCTAACTTTTTCAACCTGAGTCGGGGCGGGTTTAGTCACATCTGGATGCAACCGAAAAGATAGTCGTGAAACCCGCCCCTACAGAGGCATCACATACCGTGAAAAGTTAGAACAAAGGACGAATGACATAAGACATAAGACATAAGACTGATTATGCAAATTCAAAGGGATTATCGGAACTCTCCTCTGTTTCTGAACTTTCTACGGTTTCATAACTCTCGGCTGTTTCAGAACTCGCCACGGCAGACTCTTGGCGTAGTTGGAGGGATCGATTCATGCCACCGCCTCCCTTGGGTTTAATATAGGCGATCGCGTGATGCCAAATAATAATCGGCTGTTCCTGTTCATCTAGAATACATAAGCAGGATGTGTCTTGCCAGCGCACTCTGCCTGTAAATATTTCATTGGTTATGAGTTTCAGTTCAACCTCTTGGGCTTCTCGAATCAAGCTTTGCAGTTGACGAACACTGGGTAGATTGGTGGACAATTCACTCATAATTAGATGGTTAAGCGGGAGACAATAATGGAAATCGAATTTACAAAGTACCACGGTTTGGGGAATGACTTCATTCTGATTGATAATCGGTCAAAGTCAGCCCCGCTAATCACTTCAGAGCAAGCCGTGCAATGGTGCGATCGCAACTTTGGCATCGGTGCTGATGGGGTGATTTTTGCCCTACCAGGACTTGAGGGTACTGACTATAGTATGCGGATTTTTAACGCCGATGGCTCGGAACCGGAAATGTGTGGCAATGGGATTCGCTGTTTGGCGCAGTTTCTAGCCGATTTGGAGGGAATCACGGGTTCAACGGAGTATCGGATTCATACCTTAGCTGGGGTGATTACGCCGAAACTGGAAGGCAATGGCAAAGTTAGGGTGAATATGGGTATGCCTCAGCTTTTAGCCTCTCAAATCCCGACAACCTTGGCTCAAGCGGATCAAAAGGTGATTGATGTTCCCTTAGAGGTGGGCGGGAAGAGTTGGCAGCTTACTTGTGTGAGCATGGGCAATCCTCACTGTATCACCTATGTAGAAGACGTGAGTGCTATTCCCCTAGAACTCATTGGTCCTCAGTTCGAGCATCATTCCGTCTTCCCCAAACGAACCAATACCGAATTTATTCAAGTGATACGCCCCGATTATATCAAAATGCGCGTCTGGGAACGGGGGGCTGGAGCCACTTTAGCCTGTGGTACGGGGGCTTGTGCGTCGGTAGTTGCTGGGGTATTGACCGGAAAATGCGATCGCATCTGTACGGTGGAACTACCTGGGGGCTGTTTGGACATTGAATGGTCCGAGATTGATCAACGAATTTACATGACTGGACCAGCGCAGCGAGTGTTTACAGGTAGCTTTAGACAGGGATAACCTGCGTCCCATTGGTGTCAACTTAAGTTGACGCCGGAGTAGTAGAGACGTAAGGCGTGGAACGTCTGGGACTCAGGCTAGATATACCGTAGGGTGGGCAATGCCCACCACCACACCAGTCAATACCGTTCATATTAAGTGTGTAGGGGCGGGTTTCACAACTATCATTGCGGTTGCACCCAGATGTCACTAAACCAGCCCCGACTCAAGTTTCTAGACTTCCCAGATGTTAACTCTAAGCCTCGTGAATGACGCTCTGTGCCTCATGAACAACGCTCTGAGCCTCGTGAATAACGCTGGGTGTGGGGTGTGGGGAAACACAAGGAGGTTGACTCTTCAAGCCATCTGTAGGGACACGATATTATCGTGTCCCTACAATATATAGTATTTACCCTAATTGTTGTTGTCCTCACCGAACTGGGACAAATTGGCACTCAGTTTGATGGTTTAGGTCATATTGGCGTGCAAACATCTCAGGGTAACTCAAAGATTGGGATAGCTTGAGTGAGGAACAAAAGGCGGAAAATCGTCGTATTTTTAACGCGGGTGAACCAGGACCAGGGATTACCGCTTGTCGTTATCTGTCTCAGCAGAAAGTGGCGATGGTTGGTTCAGATACCTGGGGAACAGAAGCGGTTCCTGGAGAAGATACCAACCGTCCTTTTGATTGTCATATTGAATGGATGGTCAAACATGGAATTACTAATATAGAAAATTTAGATGTGAGTCGTTTATTAGAGGATAAAGTCTATGAGTTTTTATTTGTTTTTGCACCGCTAAAGATAAAGGGCGGAACGGGTTCACCAGGGAATCCAGTGGCGATTTATTAGTGTAGAGATGTAGAAATTGTTTGTAGTAAGCACAAAGGGTACTATAACGCCTAGCTAGAGAGGGCTAAAGTTCCCTCACTACGAACCAATTCTAATCCATTAATTAAGGTGTACCACGCCAGTAGGTTGAATCTAGAGCTAAGGTTCTCTGACTATAAGCGCAATTACAACTATGACTGTTCTTTGCTCTCAATTACAGCAGCGATTAGCGACTCCTCTGAAAATTGGTTCGTTTGAAGTTAAGAGTAGGGTTCTCCAGTCTCCTCTGTCTGGCGTCACGGATTTGGTATTCCGTCGCCTGGTGCGCCGCTATGCGCCAGAGTCGATGATGTATACGGAGATGGTTCATGCAGCCGGATTGCATCATGTCCAGGGTTTATCCAAAATCATGGATGTTGATCCGAATGAAAAGCCGATTAGTATCCAGTTATTTGACTGTCGCCCTGATTTCCTGGGGGAAGCCGCCCAGAAAGCTGTAGCGGAAGGTGCGGATACCGTGGATATTAATATGGGATGTCCGGTGAATAAAATTACTAAAAAGGGAGGGGGTTCATCGTTACTGCGAGAACCGGAAACGGCGGTGGCGATTGTCCGGGCGGTGGTGGAGGCGGTGTCTATCCCGGTTACGGTGAAGACGCGGATTGGTTGGAGTGATGACGAGATTAATATCCTCGATTTTGCCCAGCGGATGGAGGATGCGGGGGCGCAAATGCTAACGTTGCACGCCCGTACCCGCGCCCAAGGGTATAAAGGTGAGGCGAAGTGGGAGTGGATTGGTAAGGTAAAGCAGGTTCTGTCGATTCCAGTTATTGCCAATGGCGATATTTTTTCAGTCGAGTCAGCGGTGAGATGCTTGGAACAAACGGGGGCGGATGGGGTGATGTGTTCGCGAGGAACATTGGGGTATCCATTTTTGGTGGGAGAAATTGACCATTTCCTGAAAACGGCGAAACGGTTAGCACCACCGACTACTGTAGAACGGTTAATCTGTGCCAAGGAACACTTACAAGCTTTATGGGAGTATAAAGGCGATCGCGGCGTTCAGCAAGCCAGAAAACATTTGGCGTGGTATACTAAGGGTTTTGTTGGAGCCAGCGACTTGCGAGATCAGCTGAGTCGCATTGAAACGGTGGAACAGGGGGTGACGTTGATTGACACTGCGATCGCGAAGTTGTAATCTGGGCATGATGGAAAGCAAAGTTCAGTCCTGTCTCACCGGATAAGGGGACAGGCTTGTTCCCTTAGAAATTAATCGCTACTATGGCAATAGTCGTTAAAATATTTCAGATAAATGTGTCCAACGATGCCATTGATGGGCAAATAAAGTAATGCAAAACCAAACGTAAAATAGAGATGTATCGGTATGGTTAAGCAACACTAGCTGTTTCCCGTACAAGTGGGGAAGAGTGAGCGCAAACCTCACTATAAAAGCCGTAAAGGGAAAGACTACGAGTACCTTGAAAGCATCTCTGAACGCCCATTTAAGGGATTCAGACGCTTATGCTTACCCGAAGCGAGAAGCGTTAGAGCGTTACTCAATCAACGCTAGTAATGGTCAAAACTGTTTAGGTGTTTGCTCTACTTTCATGAGTGAAGCCGTCTCAGTTACTTTTAAATTACTGTTTGATTCAAGGAGTGTAGTCTAAGCACAGTCACGATTGATCAGTATCGCTGCTGGTCTAAATACGCTAATTTTGTTAGAGATTGAATTGGATGATGATTATCATCCATTATGTACTGTACGCTAGAAGGAGGATATAGTATGACCCAAGTGGTTGTAGGCGAAAATGAAGGAATTGAGTCAGCGCTGCGCCGATTTAAGCGGCAAGTGTCCAAAGCAGGAATTTTTGCAGATATGAAGCGCTTGCGTCACTTTGAGACGCCGATTGAAAAGAAAAAGCGCAAAGCAGTAGCTAGACGACGTAAGCGGCGAGTTCGCTAAGCAATTTCTTAATACCTTTTCATCCAAATAGACATTCCAATCGGGATGTCGTGTGGTGGATTCGCAAAAACCACAGGAATAGTTTGTCAGCCGCCAGTTAGTCCTGACGGCTGATTGAAGTATTTTATCCCTTTTTTACACCAAAACTCATATCATGTCTGGTTGAATACTTACACTTTGGTGAAGACAAGGCAGAAGGTTCGCCGGGAAGGAGGAAGGGGACAAGGTAAAAGCATTTACCTCTGTTTTATAATAATCCCACAAAATGAAGTGGTCCTTGACCACTAATTAACTCCAAAACTAAAGCTAGAAAGCCAATCATCGCCAAACGACCATTCCAGACTTCAGCCGCCGTTGTCATACCCCATTCCCAACGTTCTTGGGGATACATCTTAACTTTTTTGCTAGGATGCACAACTTCGGCAAATGTTCGGGGCGGCGTGTTTAAAGCATCTACGACTAAGGTGGCGAGGGATTCAATAAAAACGGGATGGGTATTGAGTGCTGGAACTCGCTGGAAGTTGTGAATTCCAGCTTCTTCTGCGATTTCCCGATATTCAATATCAACTTCTTGTAACGTTTCAATATGTTCAGAGACAAAGCTAATCGGGACAACCAGCAAGTCTTTGACTCCTTGATTCCCTAACTCTTGCAGTGCATCTTCAGTGTAGGGTTGCAGCCACTCCACAGGACCCACCCGGCTTTGATACGCCAGGGTATGAGGGTTAGGGCGATTGAGTGTCTGCATAATTAGATCTGTGCAATGCTCAATCTCTTGCTGGTAAGGGTCTCCAGCTTCTGTGACATAGCTACTGGGAACACCATGGGCGCTGAAGAAAATATGAACCGCGTCAGGATGATCAAACCGTTGCAGTTCCTGATCAATTAAGTCTGCCATGGCTTGCAGGTATCCCGGTGCTTGATACCAGGAGGGAATAACCGTGTATTCCAGTTGGTTGAGTTTAGCATCCTCCTGCCAAAGTTGTTCCAGCAGCCGGAAACTGGAACCACTGGTACTGATAGAAAATTGCGGGTATAGGGGTAAAATGACTAGGTGTTCAATGCGATCGCGTTTGACGTGGGCGATTGCTTCTTCGGTGAAGGGATGCCAGTAACGCATACCCACATAGATATTCGCCTCTTGCCCCTGCTGCTTTAACGTCTCCTGTAAAGCTTGGGCTTGGGCTTCAGTAATGTGCCGCAGCGGTGAACCCCCACCAATTTGACGGTAATTCTCTTGCGACTTCTTTGCCCGCATTGTCGAGATTAACCAAGCCAGGGGCTTTTGCATCCACGAAAATGGCAGGCGAATAATTTCGGGATCGGCAAATAGATTAAAAAGAAAGGGGCGGACATCCTCTAAATTATCCGGTCCACCTAAATTAAGTAATAATACCCCAACACGACCCATAGCAACCACGGCATTCCAAATATTTCATATTTGTTACTGATTTTAACAATATATGCTGGTAATGGTTTGAGTTTTCCGGAAAAAATCTAGATTCTTGATCCTAGCAGAACTATGGCAACCGTATTAAGACCGTTGAGTTATAAGTATCAGTGGCTATATGACACGATTTCTCGATTAGCCGCCACGAGTGTGGGTGGAGAACGGCGATTCCACCATCTGCCTTTGCACGGTTTAACAATTGACTCAGAAACGCAAGTGTTAGACCTTTGCTGTGGTGGGGGTCAGGCTACCCGCTTTCTGGTGGAGTATTCCCAGAATGTCACAGGACTGGATGTTTCACCCTTATCCCTGCAACGCGCCGAAAAGAATGTGCCGCAAGCTAAGTATGTAGAAGCCTTTGCCGAGGATATGCCGTTTGGCGAGAATCAGTTTGATCTGGTGCATACCAGCGTAGCACTCCATGAGATGCCGCCGTCAGTGTTGCAGCAAATTCTTAGGGAAGTGTATCGGGTGCTCAAACCCGGTGGTGTGTTCGCGCTGGTGGATTTTCACAAGCCGACGAATGTTTTATTTCTGCCGGGAGTCGCCCTGTTTCTCTGGTTATTTGAAACGGAAACGGCGTGGCAATTATTGGAGACGGATTTGGTGAGATTGCTGAAGCAGACAGGATTTGCCTCCTGTGAACAGCGTCTGCATGCGGGGGGGAGTTTACAGGTGATTCAGGCGAAGAAGTGAGTAGGAAAAGCAGGGTTTGTAGGGGCGGGTTTAGGGACTTTCGTTTGGCTATGGATAATAACGTTTGTGCAAAACCCGCCCTGACCTGATCCCAATATTAAGATATAGCTAAACCCGCCCCGACCGATTACGATTTTTCCTGGAGTTCAGCAACTTGGGCTTCTAAGTCTTGAATCCGTTCTTTGAGTTCGATAACGAGGGTAGCGAGTCGGTCAAACCTCTGATCAGAGGATAAGACTCGCGGTGGGGTTCTGGGGGGGACTGATGGTGCTGGCGTTGGGGGGTTGAGAGGGCGATTTGGGCTAGGAACTTGTCGAGTTAAGGTAGCAAGCTGAGACTCAATGCGGTTGATTTGCGATCGCAACTGGAAATTCTCGGTTTCTAGGCGCGAGAGGCGTGAGGCTAAAGCGGCGGTGGATTGGGCGGAGGTTAAAGGGGGAAAGATAAGAATTCCGATCAGAAATGCTAGGCAGATGATGCCGATTTTTTTGAGCATGATAATTGAGGGGTGGTGGTAGAGCGATCGCTTTCTAAGCGTATCCCACTTTTTATGTTGCCAAAGTTGATAACCAAGTGTAGGTTTCTCTGGGAGTGGCTCCAAGATTTATCTTGTCGGCTGAAGCCGGAAATGATAGATTAAGAAACAATTACACAAGCTGGGCGAATGGAATTCGCAGCTACACAAACAAAGTCCGCCTTCGCGGACTTACAACTTGCACTTTATCGGAAACGAATAGAAGCAGTTTTTTACATATCAACGCGATTTATTACCACTAGAACATCGGTCAAAAAACCGGGTTTCTTTGGGTTAAAACTTGATATTTCGTTGTCATTCTCACGAAAAACCCGGTTTCTCATAATACTTTACCGACACTCTAGGAATGATTTAATTAATCAGTTAGCAATTAATTCCCAAGTAGAAATTATTGATTTCTGTCGATGGTGAATCGGCTGATTTCTGATGTAGTTAGCTACCTGGTCAAGATGATCATGGCTAACACTGAATGCGCCGTAGCTGCCTTGCCATTTGAAGAATTCCCCCGGATTAATTTCATGGGTAACTAAATGAGAAGAACTTCCTTTAATCTGTTTGATTAAGTCGGAAACCGCTAGAGTAGGGGGGAAACTCATTAATAGATGTACATGATCTTCAATACCGCCCAAGGCAATAACTGTACATTTTAGCTGTTGGCATTCTCCAATAATCGCTGAACAATTTCAACTGAACCGAACCATCGCCCCCTGAACCGAACCATCGCCCTCACGTCGTATACTCGGCATTAATTTTCACATAGTCATAACTCAAATCACAGCCCCACGCCTTACCTGTACCCGGTTCATTGCCAATACTCACCGAAATTAAAACAGTATCCTCTTTCAAATACGCCCCAGTCGCGGCATTTTTCAAATAAGCACTCGCTGCATCTCGGTCAAAGGGTAAAGGTTGACCCTTATCCATTAGCACAAAATCCCCCATCTGAATCCGCAAGGCTTCCTGGGAAAAAGGTACACCTGCACGCCCCGCCGCACCCGCTATTCTCCCCCAGTTGGGATCACGACCAAATATGGCAGATTTTACTAGGGATGAACCCGCAATCGTTCGGGCAATTTGACGCGCTGCTTGATCATTGGGTGCGCCTGTAACCTGTACTTCCATCAAACACGTCGCCCCTTCGCCATCTCGTGCGATCGCCTTGGCTAAATGTTGGCATACCGCCGTCAGCATCGCCTCTAGCTTTTCAGCATGGGGTCCCATTTCCGTAATCGCTGAGGTGCGAGATTGACCATTCGCCAAGGCAATCAGGGTATCGTTGGTACTGGTATCCCCATCGACGGTAATTTGATTAAAGCTTTTATCCGCCGCCCGACTTAACATTTTTTGCCATAACGGTGTAGAAACCACCGCATCACAGGTAACAAACGCCAGCAGTGTTGCCATATTCGGGTGAATCATCCCTGAACCCTTGGCAATCCCGCCAATCCGTACCGGGCGATCGTCAATCGTGGTTTCCAAGGCAATGGATTTTGTCACTAAATCTGTCGTAATAATCGCTTGGGCGGCAGCATTGGAACCCAGTTCTGATAAGCCTTCCACCAATTGAGGAATTCCGGCGAGAAGGGCATCCATACGAATACGCTGTCCAATCACACCCGTGGAGCCTAATAAAATAGACTCTGGAGCAATATTCATGGCTTGTGCCAATGCCTTCGCCGAGTCCAAAGCATCTTGCCACCCCGCTTCCCCGGTTGCCGCATTCGCTTGACCAGCGTTGACTAAAATAGCACTGGCGCTGGCTTTTTTTCGTAAACGCTGGCGACAATAGGTAACAGGCGCTGCACAAACCTGATTCTGGGTAAAGACTCCGGCTGCGATCGCCTCAACATCCGACACGATCAATGCTAAATCCGGCAGTCCTGAAGGCTTAAGTCCAGCTACTATTCCAGATGCACGATATCCTCTAGGTGCTGTGACGCCACCTGTAATTTCCTGCCAGTCTGACATGATTTTTTTACCTCAACCCTGGTAGTGGTTCGAGTAGCGATTATATCAACACTTAGGCTCAGCTGCATTATCCTCGCCTCTTCAAGGTCTAATCAGAAATGATTTTGTAGCTTTTGTTACTTTTTTCAAGAATTAAATCAAAGCATAAACCTTGGCTTCCCATGGGAAAATCGGTTCTCTGCCCACCCATTCCGGAGGAACGATGCGGTCTTGGGTAATTTCTTTCCACTGCTTGCCTTCTGGAGTGGGAGACCAATTCGGGACTTTATATTCAGAACCGACAGGAGTTCCATAGTCGGAGAAATTAGCCACAACAATCACGCATTCATCTGATCTTTTGCCACGCCGCCAGACTAAAACCCGTTTATCTTCGTGGAAATCGGCATGAATAAACTCATTATCATTCACCGCTAACGCCTTTGATGAAGTGCGGAAACGAACCAACCGGGCTACATACTGAAAGATGCGTTGTCGCCAATCGTCTTGGACTCGACTATAGTTAACCGGGTCAACCTGTTTATGATCCGCATGTTCATCCGTAATATCGAGATCTTGCTGATCTCCAAATTCATCCCCTGCCAAAATCATCGGAATACCAACGGCAGTTAAAAGGCAGACAAATGCTAGCTTAATCCGGGGTTCAGTATCATAAATCCCATTATTAATTAGGTAGTTATAGAATCGCTCATTCCCCAAGCCACCTACATCATGAGAGGTTAGATAATTTACCGCTTGAGCGCTATCGGTAAATCCGAGGAAACGACAATCAATCAGTTTGCGTACACTCCATTCAAAGCTAGAGTCATTAAACGCATTCTTGCCTAAAATGATCTGTCGAATAATTTGCTTAAATTTTTCATTCCACAGTCCATCTAAGCGATTTTGGTGAACCAACGCTAAAGGAACACTTAATTCTTCACCCACAACCAGAAAATGCTTAGTTGAACCGCCCCGTTTTTCCCAAATGGTGCGGGCTAACTCTCGGAACTTTTCTAAAAAGTCATAATTCCCTACATTATTAACGCTATCCAGTCGCAAACCATCCACCCGATAATAGTTCAGCCAATGAGCCATATACAGTTTCATATATTCACGGGCTGGCACAAACCAGGATTTTTTGCCCAGAATTGGATGATAGCCTTCTAACCAATAGTTGTATTTAAATAAATCACCACCAAAGCCATCACGACCTGCTTGTTCAGGATCACGTTGAGGATCACCTGCTGGTCGCCATTGGACGTAAAAATCCAGAAAGTTGATGTTTTGATACGGATTATTTCGGGAAAACGCCATTACCATATCGGCAAAGAAACGCATTCCTAATTGATGACACACTTTAATTAAATTGGCTAAATCTGTGGATGCGGTTGGTGCATCTTGACCTTCTGGATGTCCTAAATCAAAATCAGCCGCCAAAAAGTTAGCTGTACCATATCCCCATTCCAGCTTGTCATCGCTATCGGCTGGGGGTAATAATTCTAAGGCATTAACGCCTAATTCCATCAGATGGGCTTTTCCTTCTGTTAGCGCCTCAATATGGCAAAAATTAGGAGATGGGGTTTGGGGTTGTAATAAAGACAGCACATCCTGAAACGTACCAATCCCTACCTCCCGATTCTCCTCTGTTTTTCCTTGAGTCCAACGGGTTGGTAATTCATAGATCACCAGTTGGTTGTTCGCCGGTAGGGTGTCTAATGGGGGATCTCCTTCCCAGTTCACCGTTTGTCCCCCCGGATCACAGGGCGTTAATGTGCCATTTTGATACAAAATAACACTGGCAGGATCATCACTAGCGATACCGCCTTCTTCGTCAGGAATGGGGGCGATGATCCGGCGGTCTACAGTTGTGGCGGTTGGATCGGTGCAATAGAGAACGTTGTTAATCGTGTCTGGGTTATAGGGTTCCGTGTTGTGGATTTTAAACCAGTACAGGTAAACTTGTCCGTCTGTCAAACCACAGGCTTGAGCGGAGACTTCCCACAACTCAGGGAAGTCGGGAGATTGGCTGAGGGGGTATTCCCCAACTTTCTCGAATCGATCTGAAGCCTTGGCTGAAGGTTTCGCAATGTAAACGCTGGGCGGTGATTGGGATATACCCGGACGCCACAAGACGAAGTGAGTCTGCTTGCGGCTCAATAGATCGACGAGCATAGTGTGAGTCTCCTGAGTGGGAATCTTACTTTGGGTTGATCTGTACAACCGACCACCATTCTATTCTGGGGATTTGAAAAGTCCAAACTCAGGACTTACGCAGCTACACCACTTATGGGGTAAAGGTGCGTTACGCTACGCTAACACACCCTACAGTCGAGGCTTTGCGTAAGTCCTAAACTGATAACGGCTTAATTTTTCCTGAATTAACCCAATTATGAGCCAACTGCAACATCGCTGGGTCATCAACGCCGCCGAAGCTAAGGGACTCGCGGATATTCGCTGATCATTAAGTGTCCAGTCGTCTTTTAAACTGAGTACCTGACCCGGATTGTAGGGATTGACGATGGTTAAAGATTTAATGACTGGCTCCCCGGCATAAATAATCGCATTGAGAAAGCTGATTATCTTTTAAGTTTATCACCAATATCCTCTACCTATCTTGAGATGCGATCGCACAATTCCATCAACCCCCGATAACTTGACTTGTGGTTACGCTGTCTTTGTTTTCAGTCAAGCTTGGCGCTGATCAAGCCTAGTTTAATAAGTAAAACTTTTCAATTTTATGTTTTAGTTTTAATATTCTCAAGACAATCTGATTTAGGGCTGGCAGAAAAAGTCACTGGCAAATCCTGAGTTGACCTGGGTTTGAGATTGTAGTATGTTATTACAGTAATACTGTATTGGGTGTTTTTTGTAGCCATTTTTTTATGTATTTTGCTTAAACGCCTTGAAAATGCGTAATTTTTTTCTCTCTAGTGTGGAAAAAAATTAAATCATACAAATATATTACATTACCCAATTTTTAGAACTCGAAAAGGGACAAAATTGACAAAAAAGCAGTTTAATGTATTAGCAAGGGATTAAAATAAATAGTATTAGTGTCGTGGCACACCTTAATTGGTGGATTAGCATCGTAGGGGCGAACTGACGTGCATCCGTGTCAACTTAAGCCATAACCCTTGCCCACCCTAGTTTTCAGCTATCCTTCTCTAGGTAAATATTGTAGGGGCGACCCGCCGTACCCAATCAACAGAACCTAACTCTTAATTTTACTGGGTCGCCCCCCGCTCTCACTGAATTTAGACAGGGGCGAGTCGATATCAGTAACCGGAAAATGGCCCCAGTCAGTCCCGAATATGGAGTCTGAGATTTGTCCTGGTTTTGAATGGGTTTATCAGGTGTCTCCTGATGGTACAATGTCAATTTCCCTAAGTGAGCAACCTGAATGGTTAACTGAACGAATAGAAAATAATTCGGCACTTCCTCTTACCTATAGCACTCGGCGAATTCCCAATTATTAGAACAAAGTATTTAATGTTAACTTAGTTTGTATGTAGTCGGCACTTTAGTGCCATAGGGAGCGCTAAAGCGCTCACTACGAACCTACCATCTAACCCAAGCTATGCTTACACAAGCTAAACGAAATTGTTTTACATTACTTATAATTTGCTGTATCAGCTTCTCATTCCCTCTGCTGAGTGTGAGTCAGGGATGGGGACAAGAATCCGTTGATAAAGAGACGTCCTTATATATAGAACAATTAAAAAACGATGACGATTGGCGCAAGCGTAGTCAAGCGGCTTCGGCTTTGGGGGAAATTGGTTCAGAAACGGCTATTCCAGCATTAATTACAGCCCTAAAAACTGAGCAAGATGAGGTGGTTCGCCTAGAATTTATTGTCCGCCAAGATTGGGCAAATGATGCTTGGAGTTATAGCGCTTCGCGCTGGTATATTTACAAATTCAGAAATGGATGCTTGATCAGGTGAGTTTTAGAACATTTGTACTGTAACTACGCGAGAGCGAACTGCTATATCTGCGGGGATTAAAAGACACCGACACCGCCATCAACCCTTTCTTAGGATTCTGTTTCTCTGGCTATCGTGACTTGAAAGATTATCAGCAACGAGTCGGTTCTCCGCTGCTGAATATTGCCGATGTAGAATGGTTAGGGACATTAACCGAATCCGACACGCGATCGCTGATTGTTCAACGGAGTCAAAATGAAGGTGTTCCCCTCACAGAATCCGGATATAATAGGATTCTAGATTGGGCTGGATATCATCCCTATCTTACCCAACAACTAATTAATGAGATTTTTGATGATTATCAGATGGGTAAATCCCGTTCGACTGAGAGTTTTATGCTGCATCAACAACGAAAACATGACCGTGACTTTTCGGCTTGGTGGGATGAAGATCAACGATCTTACGGCTTTAGTCAGCTAGAAGAAACCGTTTATCGTACCCTCGTTCAGCAGCGAGAGGGAACGGCTGAGACGTTAGCAGAACAAGCACAATTTAGTTTTGGACAAGTTGCGGATGCGTTGGAAGTTTTGACGGGAACGGGTGTGATTCGCCAGTTAGATGATGAGCGATACACGATGGGTTCAAAACTCTTTGAAGAATGGGTGGTACGGGAGAGACGTTAAGGAGGATGAGATGAATTCACAGTTAAGCTGTTCGGCATTTAAACCATAATGTCAAAAATTGTGAGTCCTTGTAGTGCGAGCATCTTGCTCGCTACTAATACCCAATTCAAATCGCTACTAATACCCAATTCAAATCGCTACTAATACCCAATTCAAATCGCTACTAATACCCAATTCAAATCGCTACTAATACCCAATTTAACTCACTACTAACACCCATTTAAATGCATTACAGCTTGTTAAAGCTAACATAATTATTCGATAAAGGTCAATTAAGGTTTGATCATCAAAAACACGCCAACAGCAATCATTATACAGCCGGCAATCCTATTTATTCCCTTTCCTATTCTAGAACTGATCAGTACGGTATTTGATAAAGGGCACGATAGTATCGTGCCCCTACCTAATTCATTTAATCAGTTAAGCCCGATTTAAGATGACTGATTGAGAAACGCCTCGATCGCGTCAGCGGCGAGATGGCTAATCGGCTTCCCTTGACTGGCGGCGGCGTCTTTGAGACGGCTGTACAGATCATCATTGAGGGAAATCCGATGTCGGGTTTTCTTGGTGGGTTTAGGGAATACATAATTAGCCGAATAGTCCCGAATCGCATCAAATCCCACGCGATCGCAGAAATCACCGAAACTTTCCCCAAGTTCGCGCTGTTGCTTAAATTGCATGAACATGGGTTCGAGGAAGGATTCGAGTTCTTCAATCGGCAGTTTTTCGATATAGGCTCGTGCTAACCTCGTTTGATCCGGTGAACCGCCTAACCACATTTGATATTTCCCAGGCGCACTGCCCACAAATCCTAATTCTGCCATGTAAGGTCTGGCACATCCATTGGGACATCCCGTCATCCGGATGACAAAATGGTCATCCTTTAACCCCAACTTGTCCAACAGCGCCCGAATCCGCGCGGTAATCCCTGGAATTGCCCGTTCTGATTCAGTAATCGCTAACCCACAGGTGGGTAGGGCGGGACAAGCCATGGAATAGCGGACTAGGGGTTCGATTCCCTCTGGGGTGATTTGAACTCCGTGTTGGTTGAGAATCTGTTCGATGGGTTGCTGCTGGTTCTTTTCAATCTCATACAGAATGGCATTGTGATTAGGTGTTAGCCGCATGGGTAGGTCAAATTGCTTGACAATTTCCCGTAAAGCTGTCTTTAACTGGAAGTTCCCCTCATCTTTGACTCGCCCATTCTCAATGGAAATGCCTAAAAATAACTTACCGTCTCCTTGCTCGTTCCATCCCAGATAGTCTTTGTATTTAAAGGCGGGGAGGGGTTTGTAGGGGGCGATAGGCTTACCAAAGTAGTCTTCAACCTTAGCACGGAACTTATCAACACCCCAATCATTGATCAGATACTTCATTCGGGCATGACGACGATTTACGCGATCGCCATAGTCTCGCTGAGTTGCCACAATCGCTTTGATTAAGTCGAAGATATCATCTTTATCCACATAGCCAATCGGATCAGCCATACGGGCAAAGGTTTCTTCCTTATTATGGGTGCGCCCTAAACCACCACCGGCGAGAACATTGAATCCTTCTAATTCTCCCTGCTGATTCATCATCACCACCAAGCTAACGTCTTGGGTGTAGAGATCAACGGAGTTATCGCCGGGAACGGTAACACTACACTTAAACTTACGGGGCATATAGTGTTCCCCATAAATCGGTTCTTCTTTATCCGCGAATATCGTACCGTTACCATTACGTTGACGCGCCGCTTTCACCTCTGGGGCTTCTTCAGCGCTAATTGCCTTTTCCCCATCCAGCCAAATTTCATAATAAGCGCCCGTCTGAGGGGTTAATAAATCGGCAATTTTATCGGCATACTCCCAGGCACATTGGTAGTCAGGACGAGTCTTGAACGGCGCAGGAGGTGCCATAACATTGCGGTTTAAGTCTCCGCAAGCGCCCAGGGTTGAACCCATATTGCGAACAATGGCGGCAATTGTTGCCTTTAAGTTCTTTTTGAGAATGCCGTGAAGCTGAAACCCTTGGCGAGTGGTGACTCGCATGGTATGGTTCCCGTATTGATCAGAGAGTTGATCCAGCGTCAGATAGAGTTGAGGGGGGATAAACCCGCCAGGAGAACGGGTTCGCAGCATGAACTGATAGTCTTTTTCTTGCCCTTTAACCCGATTATCGCGGTTATCTTGCTGGTAGGAACCATGAAATTTAAGAATTTGTACGGCATCACCACTGAAATGGGTGGTGTCTTCCAGCAACTCACTGGCTACGGGTTCGCGTAAGCAGTTACTGCGTTCTTTTATGCCTTCAAGTTTAGACGTTTTCTGTACAGAGGGATTCTGAGATACAACCATGGATGCTATAAGTCCGAACGGATCAGCTATATTACCGTAACTCTATGGGGATTACGTTGAATATTCTGATCCTAATACCTGTTTAATAAGTGTGGGCGCGACTTTGATGTGACATCCTCCCACACCAAATCAAAGATTCTAGTGTGGGCTTCCAAGCTTCACAACTTGGATTTCCTGCTTTTTCCCCTTCGGCTACGCGGTAGCTGAGCCTGTCGAAGCTCAGGGGATTTCGACACTTACCTAGACTGAGACGAGTACATTTCAGTCCCCGGTAGACCGTCTGCACAGGCAGTTTCCATTCCCGCTAGCCCAGCGGTACTAGTTAGTTTGATTTGCGTTGGTTGTTGTTATCGAATTCGTTACTCAACTCACGGTGCAGCAATTTCAACTAGCTTTGTGAGCAGATGTATCGAAGTCAATGTCAATTTACCACATTGAGGTTGGGGGAGTCCAGTGTATCCCAACGCCCAATTAAAAATTATGGCGTGGGTCTTATTGCTCCCCCAAAACCCACAAACAATTAGATAAATTCCCGTACCCGTATAGAGGGCGATGGTATAGAGAACCGTTTCCCGGTCTGCTTTCATTGCCGCTTCAGGGGAAGCGTAACCGGGTCCACAACAAGCATGGGTCATAGGACAACGTTTGATTCTTGATTTTTGATTTTATCCGAATATTTGGCGCTAATTTTTCGCCCGATCTGCGATGATGGGCTTTTGCACGATGACGTGTAAGGTGTATAATTTTTACTTATGAGTACTGTCACCCATGATATTGTTGCCAAACTCTGGAATCTCTGCAATATCCTCAAAGACGACGGAGTAACTTACCATCAGTACGTGATCGAACTGACGTACCTGCTGTTTCTGAAGATGGCGAAGGAAACTGGCACCGAGCGTCAACTTCCGGAGGGTTATCGCTGGGATGATCTAGAGGGACAAACAGAGAAGCCCTTGGAATTCTATAAGGGGCTGTTGAGCTATTTAGGCAGTCACGGCTCTACGTTGGTTAAAGAAATTTTTACCGATGCCCATTCTTCTATTAAAAAGGACACGACACTTTCCACCCTAGTCACTGAGATTGACAAGCTTGACTGGTACAGTGCCAAGCGAGAGGGACTTGGTGATGTCTATGAAGGGTTGTTAGAGAAAAACGCCAATGAAAAGAAAGCTGGGGCTGGACAGTATTTCACTCCCCGTCCACTCATTGACAGTATGGTGCGTGTGATGCGTCCTACCCTGGATGACATCATTCAAGATCCTGCTGCGGGTACAGGTGGATTCTTAATCGCTGCCAATCGCTATATCCGAGAACATAGTAATCCGGATGGTTGGACTAAAAAACAAAACAACAAATATCACGGCAATACCTTTTATGGCATGGAGCATGTCCAAGACACCCATCGTCTGGCATTAATGAATTTGATCCTCCATGGGCTAGATTCTGATCCGCAAGGTGCAGGCATACAGTATGGTGATACGCTTTCACCGGATGGACAAGCCTTACCGCAGGCTACACTGATTCTCACCAATCCGCCATTTGGTAGCAAAAAAGGTGGAGGCTTGCCTAACCGTTCAGATTTTGAGTTTCCCACCAGCAATAAACAGTTTTGCTTCTTGCAACACATTTACCTGGGGTTGAAGCCCGGAGGACGTGCTGCTGCGGTGTTTCCTGACAATGTGCTGTTTGAAAGCAACGTGGGACGGCAGATCCGGGCTGCTTTGATGAACAAATGCAATCTGCATACGATTTTACGTTTACCCTCTGGTATTTTCTATGCTCAGGGTGTTAAGACAAACGTGTTGTTTTTTACCCGTGGTAAGAAGCAAACAGGCAATACAAAAGAAGTGTGGGTATATGACCTGCGGACTAACACTCCCCAGTTTGGTCGGCGGACATCGCTGAGGCGTGAACATTTTGCTGAGTTTGAAGCCTTCTTTGGTGATGATCCATTGGGTGGTGCTGCTAGTCTGGCACAGCGTACTGATACTGGAGAAGAAGGACGCTTTAGACGATTTTCCCGTGACTGGATTGCTGAACGTGACGACAATTTAGACATCTCCTGGCTCAAGGATGAACGGGAAGAGGAGAACGGCGAGTTACCTGAACCTGCAATCCTTGCCCAGGAAGCAATCAGTGAACTGGAAGCGGCAATAGCCGAGTTACAGGGCATTGTGCAAGAATTGGGAGAAGAAATCAGTTTGTAG
This sequence comes from Coleofasciculus sp. F4-SAH-05, assembly GCF_040222985.1. NCBI lineage: Bacteria > Bacillati > Cyanobacteriota > Cyanophyceae > Coleofasciculales > Coleofasciculaceae > Coleofasciculus > Coleofasciculus sp. F4-SAH-05. The sequence goes on along the minus strand of NZ_JAVKBY010000268.1, from coordinate 7,006 downwards.
GTACAAAGAGAGAACGATGCAGAGCATCACACTAAAATACCATATCGGTAGTGATGGTCTTTTGAAAGAGTTTGGGCGTGTGGATGGGTTGCAGGTTGAAGATTAGGAGATTGAGGCGTGAGTAAATTACCTCCGGGTTGGGCAATAACAACAATCTCAGACATCACTGAATACTTATCTCGTGGTAAGCAGCCGAAGTATGCGAGTTACAGTAGCCTTCCAGTTATTAACCAAAAAGCAATTCGATGGTTCGGCATTCAGAACGAATATCTTAAGTATATCGCTCCTGTTCAGTTTGATAAATGGGAACCAGAACGATTCATCCAAGCTGGAGATATTCTCTGGAACAGCACAGGGACAGGAACACTTGGACGAGCGTGTTTAGTTAAACAACATGATTTAGAACCCCCAAAAGTTGTAGATAGTCATGTCACTATTGTTAGACCTCATCGGGCAGCAGTCGAGTCTCGTTTCTTGTTCTCTTGGATTCAAAGTTCTGAAGTTCAAGAAAAGATTGCAAGTCTTGCTACTGGTGCAACGAATCAAATAGAACTTAGTCGAGCAACGATCGCTTCTATGCGTATTCCGATTGCTCCTCTTAATGAACAAAAACGCATTGCGGATAAACTTGATGCATTGCTTGCGCGGGTAGATGCATGTCACGATCGGCTGATTCGTGTGTCCTTTATTATCCAACAATTTCGGCAAGCTACAATTACTGCTGGAATATCGAGAAAAATTACGCAAAATTCGCGGAGAAAAAGTACTGAAAACTCAGCTTATAATCATCAAAAAATTGTGGGTAAGCTGTCGGATTTTGCCGATGTCATTGATCCGAATCCTTCGCACCGATATCCATCCTACAAAGGGGGAACAATTCCCATTCTGGCAACGGAGCAAATGTCCGGCTTAAACGATTGGGATACTTCATCTGCAAAATTGATAAAATCTGATTTCTACGAAGCTAGAAAAACAGCTCATGACTTTTTAAATAATGATATAATTTTTGCTCGAAAAGGACGTTTAGGTCTTGCCCGTAATCCTCCCAAAAATATTCGTTATGTATTCAGCCATACAGTTTTTATCATCCGCGTAAAAGCTGACAACATATTACCATCTTATCTTCTTTGGTTCCTTCGCCAAGAATCTTGCATTGATTGGCTTCTATCAGAGATGAATAGCAATGCAGGAGTTCCTACATTGGGTAAATCAGTGATGGAACGTTTGCCCGTCACAATTCCAGATTACGCAGAGCAACAGGAAATTGTTCGATATATTGAAAAGCTGTATGCCTATGCCAATCGCATTGAAGCTCGCTATCAAAATGCCCTTACACGAGTCGAGCAGCTAACACCTACTTTGTTGTCTAAAGCATTTCGTGGTGAGTTAGTGCCACAAGATCCTAATGACGAACCCGTTTCAGTGCTACTTGAGCGCATTCGCGCCGAACGTGCAGCACAACCGAATAAACCAAAGAGAGTTGTCAATCGCCGTAAATCCAATATGACCAAGATATCTAGTCAATCGCTAAAAAAGCTTATTCATCAACTCCCTAACAACACATTTTCCTTTGAGGAATTGTATAGTGATATAAATGAAAAAATGAGTGGAGATTATGATTCAATTAAAGATATATTATTTACATTGCTCGATGAATCTGAACCAAGCATTATCCAGATCTTTGATTCAGAAACGAAGGCAATGCGTTTTATGAGGAGGTATCAATGAAGCTTTTGCGAGTCTGTATTATTGCGGCGGAGACTTGTGGTGGATTACTTGATGATGTAAATGTGGGATTGCGAAGCCCATTGAATGACTATTATTCATTTGACCCCTTGTGTCTTATTGGACCAAATGGCTCAGGAAAATCTCAGTTTTTGCAGGTAATCGCCGAGATATTTCAGTCAGTCTTTCATACTTGTATTAGTGAGGAAGAGCGTATTGAAGGTAATCCCGAACTTCAATTTAAAATTGAGTATTTTATTTACCCACAAGAGAACCAGCTGCCTATTCGCGTCCGCATATCACGGGAAGCTGTTGACAGGAAACGTCCACCCCTGATAATCCAGAGAAGGGAGGAATATGATTGGATAGATTGCGATCCGAAAGCTCCTGAAACTCATGCCTTACTGCCTCAAAAGGTTGTTGGTTATACATCAGGTAATAACGAAACACTCAGTCTACCCTTCCTAGTAAGCCGCAGTGGATATGCAGATGAAGTAGGGCGCAGAGCCTTGAATGTAGCAACCCGAAGTCAATCTGTTCCTGATACGCGCTTGATGCTGATCGACTATGAAACGCATCTTGAAGTTCTCGTCGCCAACCTTCTACTCGGTGAAGATTTTCAACGGGAGGCACTTCTAAAAGAAGCACAACTGCAAGATCTACATTCATTTCGTTGTATCATTCAACTGGCACATCAGAAAAAAAGCAAGAAAAAAACTAAACGTAAGGGCATACAATTAACGGATGAACTTGAGACTTATATTGATCAGCTCCAGCGATGTGCTACTTGCTATACCTACGATGATAAAACAGAAACCTATATATTCGATTACTGGATTAATGAGCATACGAGAGAAGCATTTCGTTCCTTTTGGGGTAATGCCCTTAATCTTTATTCGTCATTTCACAAACTTGCCATGTTAAATGACTTAGTGTTATCAAAGAAGACACGCGATCGATTTCGGAGAGATACAAGAACAAGACGATTTGCTTCGCGCCTTCCTGAACCTCAAGATGAAGATAAAGTTTTTCGATTTGAACGAGTTATCTTTCGTAAGCAAAAGACTGGCGAAGAAATAAATGAGGAAGAAGTAGATTATGTATCGCTTTCTGATGGTGAACACCAACTTTGTCAGCTTCTCGGTATGTTTTGCATGTTGTCGTCTCCTAATATACTTTTTTTACTTGATGAACCTGAATCCCATTTCAACCCACAATGGCGGGTAAAATTCATTTCTCGCATATTTGATTTGCCCACAAAGGATGGAGAGCGCCGAAAACCCTCTAGAGCAGCTAGGCAAGACTGTTTGCTGACAACACACGCCCCCTTTATTCCTTCAGATATGCAAAGAGAGAAAGTTTTTATATTTAGTAAAAATGAAGACGATAAGATTCAAATTAACAATCCCGATGTTGAAACATTTGGATCTACATTTGATACGATTATCGAAGAATGCTTCCGAATTCGCCCACCTATCTCTCAACGTTCGCGTGACAAAATTGAAAAACTCATGAAGAGTGATCATCCAGAAGAAATTCAAGCAGGAATTCAGGAGTTGGGAGACTCTGTAGAGAAAGCATTTCTTGCCGATCACTTGCGACAGGTAAGAAATAGGGACGGAGTTTAGAATGCTTTTTGGTTATCCAATTACAGCGACAGCAGAGAACTGGCTCCACGAGTGTCTTCGTCAAATACTGCAAGCCATCCATAGAAATTTAGAAAGTGGAAATACATCAACAAACTGGGCTGAATTGATTTCAGAACCCTATCGAAGTCGGTTGAAACGTCGTTTAAATATATCGGAGAAGCCCAATCCCAAAAGACTAAGCTTAGGAGATAAATTGAAGAACTATCAGGCATTATTGAAAACTATTAATGATTCCGAACGAGAGCAAATCTTACAAGCATTCAATGATCAAAATAAGATAGCCCTTCTTTTATCTGGTCAACATGACTGTGAGGTAATTAAAGATTTACCTAAAACCATTCAAAAGCCAGTCACTGATCTCTTTACTTACGCATTCGAGATTCTGACTGATTTAGGAATTCGCGATAAGCACTACAAGGCAATCTATGATGCGGCTTCTTATCACATCTGCCCGTTTTGTGGATATGAATACTTCGATGCACCAGGGGCACGCCGCGAAGCATTAGATCATTATCTATCAAAAGAAAAATATGCTTTTGCGGCGGCAAACTTACGCAACCTTGTACCAATGGGAAACAAATGCAATTCACATAAGCTGGCTCAGGATATTCTCAGAAAAGATGACGGTACTCGTCGTAAGTCATTTGATCCTTATAACCACGGAACGCTTACGGTGTCCCTCGATAACAGTCAGCCTTTTGCTGGGGAACTCGGAAAAACTGGAGAGCAACTACCAAAATGGAACATTGATTTTGGCTCTAATTCTGAAGAAGTGACGACTTGGGATGATGTGTTCCACATTCGAGAACGATATGAACGAGATGTATTGAATGAAGGCTTTACTTCTTATCTGAGAGAATTTGGGAACTATTGTAAGTCTTGGGACTCTGTGCCTACTTCTACTGAAGAATTAAAAGATGCTATTAGAAAATATACATCATATCAAGAAAGTAATGGATTCAAAGATAAAGCGTTCTTGAAAGCGGCTGTATTCCGAATGCTACACAGACATTGCCAGAATGGCGATGAACGACTTATTCAGTTTATTAAGAATGTTGTCGGTGTCGGCGTTTAGTGCGATCGCGCTTTCCTGACGATGCTCTTGAACGTACTATTTCGACTGGCGTTTCGACTAGGGCGGCTTCGATGTGCGCCACAGCCGCAATAATGTGGCAAGAGTGAAGCCAACAGACAAATCACCATAAGCCTTTGCTGTTTGGTTTGAATCACAAGCTATATTTTTTGTCAATGCTTAAGTCCTGCAATCTACTGATTCTTATGTTCACACGCGCCAATACTCACCCAGGTACTCGCACCATCTTGATAGTGTTCTTTTTTCCAGATGGGAGCGTTATGTTTTAAGGTATCAATGGCATATTTACAGGCAGCGAAGGCTTCTGAACGATGGGGACAGCCAATGGCAACTAAGACGCTAATTTCACCAATTTGTAGACGTCCGATGCGATGATGAATAACGACGCGATTGACATCAGCCCAAGTCTGTCGAATGTCGTGGGCAATGGTGGCAAATACGCGCAATGCCATGGGTTCGTAGGCTTGATATTCCAGTGACACAACGGGTTTGCCGTCGGTTTGGTTACGGACGGTGCCACTCATGACGACAACGGCACCATTGGCGGGATCATCGGCGAGGGTATAGACATCGGCGAGGGATAGGGGGGCAAAGGTGATGGCAAAGTTATCATGGGTTTGCAGTTTTTGGGGAGAGGCTAGAGACATGGCGACTTTGGGGGTAAATGGAGAACATTTTCTTTTTACCGTACAAGTGCAGGGAGATTCACGCTTCCGGTCAACAGAAACGACAGATTGCTTGAATTCAGGCAGTTGTAGCTACCACCATAGAGGGTTATCTTGAACGACTCTGGCAACCCCGTACCAGAAGACGCCTTCTCAATACTGTTCGGATCAGTCTCTACAGGCTCCCAGACGTAGCATGAAAAGTCTCTACATGGCTCCCGCTGCTTGCCTTAATCGAACAGTATTGAGGTCTATTGTGCTACTTAGAGTCACCACAGCTTATACAATTACAATGACCAGAGGATGTTTTAAGCGATGCTAAGCGTGATATAACGTTTTGAGGATAGTAGCATTCTGAAGGGTTGTGGTGAGTCTGGGGCAATCGATAATAAGCTGTAAACTAATTTAGCTGATCTCTTGCTGACTTACTGATAATTGTGCTTAATGACTAATCTATGCGGCATCTCCTCCAAGACTTATTCTCTTATGTCCAATCTGTTGTCTAACAGCTCTATTGCAGGGTTTTAATGGAAACCTATCTAAATCATCCCACCTTTGGTTTACTCTTTCGTGTTTGCATGGTTGAAGACAACCAGGAACTGTTCACCACTCTTTACGCCCAGCGTCTGTTTTTTTTGGTGACGACAGGCTCGAATGGTTTGGCGTTTGAACCGATTAGTCGTTCAGATGCTCGCCATTTAGTGGAAAATCGTCTCCGCATTTTCCGTCGTATGGGTGCATCCAAAGATTTTGAGCAGCTTCAGAAAATTCATAAGCAAACGTTCCAATGAGCAGTAGCGGTTTGTTTTTGGATGATTCACTCTCTCTCGTGACTCCCTTATTGCTCATCTCACATCAATCATGACAGGCTCAATTACAGAACGTATTGCTCAGATTTGCCAACAGCTACCGCCCGACGTGCGGTTAATTGCTGTGACTAAACGAGTGTCGGTAGAGGCGATGCGCGAAGCCTATCAAGCTGGCGTGCGAGATTTTGGCGAGAGCCAAGTTCAAGAGGCGGCGGCTAAACAGGATGAACTGCAAGATTTGCCTGACATTACCTGGCATTTGATCGGACATCTTCAGAGCAATAAGGTAAAAAAAGCTTTAACTCAATTTCAGTGGATTCATTCCTGTGACAGCCTCAAGTTAGCCCAGCGACTGAATCAATTAGCTTGTGAGTTGGCTGTCACTCCCCAAATCTGTCTCCAAGTCAAAATTATGCCTGATCCCCATAAATACGGTTGGACGATACCGGAATTGCTAGAGGCTTTACCTGAACTGGATCAGTGTAAGGCGTTGCAAATTCAAGGATTAATGACGATTCCACCGTTGGGATTGTCCCCCCAGGAGACTCTGGGTGTCTTTGAGCGGACTCGTGATCTGGCGAATGAAATTGGACAGCAAAATTGGTCGAATTTGCGAATTCATCAGCTTTCTATGGGAATGTCAGAGGATTACGCCCTAGCCATCCAAGCGGGGGCAACGATGGTACGACTCGGGCAGATTATTTTTGGTGAACGTGGGGAGTGACATCCTCCTACACCGAATCGAAGATTACGGTGTAGGCTTCCTTACCTCACGATAAGGCATTGCTCCCCTACGCCATTTATCTAGGCTCATCGCCCCCGACACCTCGACTTGAGAGCCAATTTCTTGCTTTTCCAGAGTCCCTGGATACGTTTATAGTCCACGATTGAGCAGTTCTTGAGCCGAAGCGATATCTCTGTCCACTTCATCTGTCTTCCTCCGTGGAGACCCCCACTGAACCTGTACCCAGGTCAGTGGCGGGAGGAAACGGGGGATATTTTCTGGGGTTCAATACCCAGAAAATATCCAACTTAATTTGCATAGGAATACCCATCCTTTTTGTG